>JAJXBQ010000107.1:0-11046 GCA_021640525.1 Segatella copri | reverse complement strand
CCCTATTTCTGACCTAATACAACTTTCTCAACAAAAAAAATATAAATTTTTGCTATATTTTTTTGTTTTGTCTCCAATTTGTGCTATCTTTGCCTTCAAATTATAAACGTTTATATAGAAATATGAAATTTTTGAAGAAGTATCTACTGGATATTCTGGTAGTTATTGCATTTGCAATCATCTCCTTCGTCTACTTTATGCCTGCCGATATGGACGGACGAATCCTCTTCCGACATGATGCAGCGGCTGGAAAGGGACTGGGACATGAAAAGGAACTCTTCCAGCAGCAGACGGGAGAGACTACACGATGGACGAACTCGGTGTTTGGCGGTATGCCTACCTATCAGATGTCGCCTTCGTATGACAGTAATCAGGTGCTCAGCCAGATTGTGAAGGCATATCATCTGTGGTTGCCAGACTATGTTTGGTATGTTTTTGTATACCTCCTGGGTTTCTATATCATGCTGCGTGCCTTCGACTTCAGACAGTCGCTGGCGGCGCTGGGAAGTATCATCTGGGCATTCTCGTCCTACTTTTTCATCATTATCGCTGCCGGACATATCTGGAAGGTATGGGCGCTGGCTTATCTGCCGCCGATGATTGCGGGCGTGGTGCTTGCTTATCGGGGAAAGTATCTCAAGGGACTGCTCCTTACTGCCATCTTCTCGGCTTTCGAGGTGCAGGCTAACCACGTGCAGATGACTTATTACTACCTCTTTATCATCCTCTTCATGGTGATTGCCTTCCTGGCAGATGCCATCAAGAAAGGTGAACTCGCACGTTTCGGAAAGGCTACGGCGGTATGCGTGGTGGGTGCCCTTATCGGTATCTCGCTCAACCTCTCGAACCTTTATCATACCTGGCAGTACGGTCAGGAAACCATGCGTGGAAAGAGCGAACTCGTAAAGAAAAATGCGGCTAACCAGACCAGCAGCGGTCTGGATAGAGACTATATCACACAGTGGAGCTATGGTATCGACGAAACCTGGACGCTGATGATTCCGGATGCCAAGGGCGGTGCCTCCGTGCCGCTGGCGCAGAACCATCAGGCGATGGAGAAGGCGGATCCTAACTTCGTTCAGATTTACCAGCAGCTGGGACAGTACTGGGGCAACCAGCCGGGAACGAGCGGACCGGTATATGTAGGCGCCTTCGTCTGCATGCTCTTTATCCTGGGTCTGTTTATCGTGAAGGGTCCGATGAAGTGGGCGCTGCTTGCAGCCACTATCCTGAGCATCCTGCTCGCCTGGGGTAGAAACTTCATGCCGTTTACCAATTTCTTCCTCGATTATGTGCCGATGTATGCCAAGTTCCGCACGGTGGCATCTATTCTGGTTATCGCAGAATTCACCATCCCGCTCCTGGCGATGATGGCGCTGAAGAAGATTGTGGATGAGCCGGAGATTCTGACAGAGAAGATAAAATATGTATATGCCAGTTTCGGTCTGACAGCAGGTTTCTGTCTGCTCTTCGCCATCATGCCGGGCATATTTTTCTCTGATTTCGTATCGGTACAGGAGACACAGGCGCTGCAGCAGTTGCCTCAGGAGTATATCTCTCCAATCATGAGCAATCTGACGGATATCCGCAAGGGCATCTTCACATCCGACTGCTGGCGTTCGTTCTGGATCATCCTCATCGGTTCGGCACTGCTGATGCTCTTCAAGATGAAGAAGCTGGGCAAGGAATATATGATTGCCGGTATCGCCGTGCTCTGTCTGGTGGATATGTGGATGGTGAACAAGCGCTATCTCTACGATGATATGTTCGTGGACAAGGCGCAGCGCGATACACCGCAGCAGATGACCGAGACCGACAAGATTATCTGCCGTGACAAGGCACTCGACTACCGTGTGCTGAATCTGGCATCGAATACATTCAATGAGAACGAGACCTCTTACTACCACAAGAGCATCGGCGGTTATCATCCAGCCAAGCTCCGTCGCTACCAGGAGATGATTGATGCACATATCGCTCCTGAGATGCAGAAAACAATGCAGGCGGTAGCTGCTGCGGGCGGCGATATGACCAAGGTGAACGGCGACAGTATCTATCCAGTATTGAACATGCTGAATACCAAATACTTCATCATGCCGCTGAAGGGCGGACAGACCGTTCCGGTTCAGAATCCGTATGCCTACGGCAATGCATGGTTCGTAGACGAGGTGAAGTATGTGAACAATGCCAACGAGGAAATCGATGGCGTGGGCAAGGTGAACCTCCGACACGTGGCTGTGGCTGATGCCAAGTTTAAGGAACAGCTGGCGCAGAGCGTGAAGCAGGATGATACTTCGGTGGTGAAGATGACGCAGTATAAGCCGAACAACCTGACTTACGAGGTGAAGTCGAGCAAGGGCGGCGTGATCGTATTCTCTGAGATTTACTATCCGGGCTGGACGGCTACGGTAGACGGACAGCCGGCTGAGCTGGGCAGAGTGAACTATATTCTGCGTGCGCTGAACGTGAAAGCAGGCAGCCATAAGGTTGTGCTCGATTTCCATCCTCAGTCGCTCAAGAATACCGAGACGGTGGCTTACATCGGTTATGGTGTTCTGGCTCTCCTTATTATAATAGGTATAGTGGTTGAGGTGAGAAAACGCAAGAAGGCTTCTCCGGAAGTGAATGAATAAAAAATAGAAAGACTTATGCTGTTTCGCACAGAAATAGATATTCCGAAGGCCGACTTCGAGATAGGGGCGGCAGAGCGGATGCTCTTTGTGGGCAGTTGCTTTGCCGACAATCTGGGTAGGCGGTTTGTGGAGAACCGCTTCCGGGCTACGGTGAATCCCTTCGGGGTGATGTATAATCCGGCAAGCATTCTCCATACGGTAGAGAAATGTTCCGAGGTGCGTCCCCGGGTGGCTGTCTTTACGCTGGGTACCAACCATGTGTATATCCTGAAGGAGACGGGCGAGATAGTGGACAACTGCCAGAAACGCCCGCAGCGCCTCTTCGAAGAGCGGAAACTGAGCGTGGACGAATGTGCCGGCTATCTGCAGAAGGCTATCAATCTGCTGAAATCGCAGACCGCAGCATCTGATGGCAGTGAAGGTACTCTGAAGGTCATCATCACGGTAAGCCCTATCCGCTATGCGAAATACGGCTATCACGGGAGTCAGCTTTCGAAGGCTACGCTCCTGCTGGCAGCCGATAAGCTGGTGAAGGAGAATCCCGGAGTGGTGAGCTATTTTCCGGCTTACGAGATCATGAACGATGAACTTCGTGACTATCGCTTCTACAAGGAAGACATGCTGCACCCGAGCCAGCAGGCTGTAGACTATATCTGGGAGCGGTTCCGGGCAACCTACTTCGGCAAGGCAGCGGAGCAGTTTCTGGAAGACTGGCGGCCTATCCGCGAAGCACTCGGCCATAAGCCCTTCCATCCCGAGAGTGAGGAACACCAGAAGTTCATCGCCAGGACGGAAGAGAAGAAAAGACAATTTGAGGAGAAATATCATCTCTTATAAAATAAAGAATATTTAAATAACAAGACAATGACATATACTATTGAAAAGGTAACCACACTGATAGGTGCGCGTCGCTATGGAGACAATGATACCAACATCGGTTTTATCCTGACCGATAGTCGTTCACTTTGTTTCCCAGAGGAAACTCTGTTCTTTGCGCTCAAGTCGGAGCGCAATGATGGTCATAACTACATCCCTGAGCTGTATCGCAGAGGTGTGAAAAACTTTGTTGTAACGAATGTGCCTAAGGGCTATGCTTCTGATTATCCGGGAGCCAACTTCCTGAAGGTAGTAAACACGCTCGAGGCTCTCCAACGTCTGGCTGAGCGCCACCGTGACGAGTTTAACATCCCTATCGTAGGCATCACGGGCTCAAACGGCAAGACCATGGTCAAGGAGTGGCTCTACCAGCTGCTCTCGCCAAGCATGTTTGTTACCCGCAGTCCGCGCAGTTACAACTCTCAGATAGGTGTGCCATTGTCGGTATGGCTGATGAACGAGCAGACCCAGGTGGGCGTTTTTGAGGCAGGTATCAGTATGCCTGGCGAAATGCTTGCCCTGCGTGACATCATCCAGCCAACCATCGCCGTACTGACCAATCTGGGTGCTGCGCATCAGGAGAATTTCTCTTCCATGGAGGAGAAATGCCGGGAGAAACTCATCCTCTTCCATGATGCAGAGACCGTAATCTATGATGGTGATGACGAGGTTATCAACAAGGTGATGGCCGAATATCCCGACTATAAGGGCGAGAAACTCTTCTGGTCGCTCAAGAATGCGGAGGCTCCTTTCTATGTGAAGAACATCGAGAAGCAGCAGAGCGTGAGCGTGATTACCTATATATATAAAGGTGAGGAAGACAGTTTCTCTATCCCGTTCATCGACGATGCATCTGTACAGAATGCCATCATCTCTGCTGTCGTGGCATCGAAACTCGGTCTTTCGGCTGAAGATATCGACAAGCGCATGGCACAGCTCGAACCTGTGGCAATGAGACTGGAGGTGAAGGTAGGACAGCACGGATGTACGCTGATCAACGACAGCTACAACAGTGATATCAACTCGCTCGATATCGCCCTCGACTTCATGAACCGCCGTCCAGACCATCGCGGTCGTCGCCATACGCTGATATTGAGTGACATCTACCAGAGCGGTCAGGAACCGGAGGCATTATATAAAGAGGTGAGCGATTTGGCCCGCAAACGTGGCGTGGTGAAGTTCATCGGTATCGGTCCTGAACTCTGCAAGCAGCACGACGTGATTCAGATTTCAGAGAAGTTCTTCTTCCCGAATGTAGAGGAATTCATCGCCAGCGAGGTGTTTGCTTCCCTGCGCGATGAGGTGATTCTGCTGAAGGGCGCCCGTCAGTTTGGCTTCGACCAGCTCACCGAACTGCTGGTACAGAAGGTACACGAGACTACGCTGGAGGTGAATCTGAACGCCGTGGTAGCCAATCTGAACTACTACCGTGCGTTTATGAAGCCGGAAACCAAGCTGGTATGCATGATCAAGGCAGACGGCTATGGTGCAGGTGCCGTGGAGATAGCCAAGACCCTACAGGATCATCGTGTAGACTATCTGGCTGTGGCTGTAGCCGATGAGGGCGTTACGCTGCGCAAGAACGGCATCACCAGCAACATCATGATCATGAATCCGGAGATGACCGCCTTCAAGACCATGTTCGATTACGACCTGGAGCCGGAGGTTTACTCTTTCCGTCTGCTCGATGCGCTCATCAAGGCAGCTGAGAAAGAGGGAGTAACCGGTTTCCCTGTCCATATCAAGCTGGATACCGGCATGCACCGCATGGGCTTCGACCCGGAGAACGATATGGAGGAACTCATCGGCAAGCTGAAGCACCAGAATGCCATCATACCACGTTCTGTGTTCTCTCACTTCGTGGGCAGCGATGACGACAGTTTCGATGATTTCTCAGCTCATCAGTTTGAACTCTTCGACAAGGGCAGCAAGCAGTTGCAGGCAGCCTTCGACCATAAGATATTGCGCCATATCTGCAATTCGGCAGGTATCGAGCACTTCCCGGAGCGCCAGCTGGATATGTGTCGTCTGGGACTCGGACTCTATGGCATCAATTCGCGCAACAACAAGACCATCAACTGCGTGAGCACCCTGAAGACAACCATTCTGCAGATGCACAACGTGAAGGCAGGCGACAGTGTGGGCTACAGCCGCAAGACGATTCTCGACAGAGACAGCGTCATCGCAGCCATCCCTATCGGATATGCTGACGGACTGAACCGCCGTCTGGGCAACCGTCATGCCTACTGTCTGGTGAACGGTCAGAAGGCAGATTATGTGGGCAACATCTGTATGGATGTGGCTATGATAGACGTGACCGACATCCCTTGCAAGGAAGGAGATTCGGTAGAAATCTTCGGCGAGCATCTGCCTGTCCAGACACTGAGCGATATCCTCGAAACGATCCCTTACGAGGTGCTGACCACCATCAGCAACCGTGTGAAGAGAGTTTACTTCCAGGACTAGGAAGTGAAGAGGGAAGAACGAAGAGGGAAGAATGAAGACCGATTCGGTAAAAAATCATTTAAAAAACGTATAAAAATAGAGAAATCCTATCAGAAAAGTTCTGATAGGATTTTTTTTTGCGTAAATTTTTCCTTTAAAACGTATTGTAATTGAAGAAAAAAGTGTATCTTTGCACACAACAAATCATCTAAAGACAAAAGAGGGTGCTCCTTGTCGAGTATTTTCTAACAATTAAACAATTCAAAAATTTAAAATGGAACAAGTATTTAGCTATATTATCAGTCTCGGTGCGAGCGTGATGATGCCTATCATCTTCACGGTTATCGGTCTGTGTATTGGCATGAAATTCGGAAAGGCTCTGAAGTCGGGACTCTTCGTAGGCGTGGGTTTCGTAGGCTTGGGCGTGGTAACAGCATTGCTGACTACCAACTTCAACGCCCCATTGAAGGCTATTTCTGACATCTACCACCTACAGTTAAACGTTTTTGACATGGGATGGCCAGCAGCAGCTGCCGTAGCTTACAATACAGCAGTGGGCGCATTGATTATCCCAATCTGTCTGGGTGTCAACTTCCTGATGTTGATTACTAAGACAACACGTACAGTGAATATCGACCTCTGGAACTACTGGCACTTCGCCTTTATCGGTGCGGTGGCTTACTTCGTGATGGGTCAGAGTTTGCTCTGGGGCTATTTTGCAGCTATCGTCTGCTACATCAATACCCTGGTTTGCGCAGACCTGACAGCCGACAGATTCCAGAAATATTACGATTTGGATGGTATCTCAATTCCGCAGCCATTCTGCCAGAGTTTCATGCCATTCGCAATCGTTTTCAATAAACTCTTCGATATGATTCCGGGCTTCTCTAAGCTCGATATCGATGCAGAGGGACTGAAGAAGAAGTTCGGTGTGCTCGGTGAGCCACTGGTACTCGGCGTTATCGTAGGTGCCTTGATTGGTTGGGCAGCCCAGCTCGATATCAAGAAGATTCTCTTCCTGGGTGTAACGATGGGTGCCGTGATGGAGCTGATTCCACGTATCACAGCCCTGTTTATCGACGGTTTGAAGCCTATCTCTGAGAAGACACAGGAGTTGGTGAAGACCAAGTTTAACGGCAAGAAGGTTCATATCGGTATGAGTCCTGCGCTGGTTATCGGTCATCCTACTACCCTGGTAGCATCTGTGATTCTGATTCCGGTTATCCTGGCTATCGCAGTCTTCCTGCCAGGCAACCAGTTCTTGCCTTTGGCATCGTTGGCAGGTATGTTCTACCTCTTCCCAATGATTCTGCCGTTTACAAGAGGTAATGTGGTGAAGACGCTTATCATCGGTCTGGTAACCCTCGTCATCGGTCTCTATTTCGTTACCGATATGGCACCAGACTTTACGCTGGCAGCCAACCAGGTTTATGCTGCAACAGGCGATAATGCCGCTCATATCCCTGACGGATTCTCAGGCGGTGCACTCGATTTCGCATCCTCTCTCTTCGGATGGGTTATCTATCGCGGTGTGAAGCTTTCATACGTAGGTATGGGCATTCTCGCAGTCATCACAGTTGCCATGATGGTTATCAACCGTCAGCGCATCGTGAAGGAAGAGAGAAAGGTAAAAGGGTAAAAAGGTAAAAAAGTAAAAACAAGATAGTAATGAAGAAATTAACATTAATATTAGCAGCAATGGTATTAACAGCAAGTCAGGCTTTTGGCCAGTGTGGAAAATGTGGTTATGAAGTGAAGGCAGAAAATGCCTACACTAACTACAACGTTCGTTATGCAAGCAATCCGATGGATGCAAAGCACTATACAACAGACCGTCTTCGCGGTGAGTTTGCTATCGAGAAGGTGTTCGCTCCAGGCGAGGTAAACTGGACATACACTATGTTCGACCGCTTCCTCATCGGTGGTGCTGAGCCAGCAACAGCTCCTCTGAAGCTGACTTCTATCGCTCCTCTCTATACAGACAAGCCAAACGATCAGAAGAATCTGCTCGATAACCGCGAGTTGGGTATCATCAACATCGGTGGCGAGGGTACTGTTATCGTTGACGGCAAGAAGTATACACTCGGTTTCCAGGAGGCTCTCTACGTAGGCCGTGGTGCCAAGAACATCGAAGTAAGCAGCAAGGATGCAGCTAAGCCAGCTAAGTTCTATATGAACAGCGCTTGTGCTCATCAGACATATCCTACCAAGAAGGTTACCCTGAAGGATGCCAACAACATCAAGGCTGGTAGTCTGAAGGAGAGCAACGACCGCGTAATCCACCAGTTGATTATCGACGGTGTTGCCGGTGTTCGTACCTGCCAGTTGCAGATGGGTGTTACAGAGTTGAAGGAGGGTTCTGTATGGAACACCATGCCAGCTCATACTCACCTCCGCCGTATGGAGACTTACCTCTATTATAATGTACCAGAGGGTCAGAAGATTCTCCACGTAATGGGTGAGCCACAGGAGACACGTCCTATCTGGTTGAACAATGAGCAGGCTGTGATTGCTCCAGAGTGGTCTATCCACTGTGCAGCAGGTACCAGCAACTATACCTTTATCTGGGGTATGGTAGGTGAGAATCTGATCTACAACGATATGCAGGTAGTGAAGATTCCTACATTGGAATAATAAGATACATGATATGGCAACCTGGTTCATGATGAATATGATCCAGGCTTTGCCGTCTAAATAGTAATCTAAAATAAAAATAAGTATAACGCTTAAAAACTTTTTGCAAAATGAGTCCTATTACAACAAGCAAAATGTCCAACTTCCGTTGGGTAATCTGTGCGCTGCTCTTCATCGCAACCACAGTCAATTACATGGACCGTCAGGTTCTCTCTTTAACATGGAAAGACTTTATCGCTCCAGAATTCCACTGGACAGATGATCACTATGGTACCATCACTGGTCTTTTCTCAATCTTCTATGCCATCGCCAACCTCTTCGCAGGTAAGTTCGTTGACTGGATGGGCACCAAGAAAGGTTATCTCATCGCTATCTTTGTATGGTCAACAGGTGCTGTGATGCACGCTGGTTGCGGTTGGGTAGCTATGCAGATGGAAGGATATGATTCTATCGAGGCGCTCCGCATGGTACAGGCTGGTAGTGATGCAGCCGTAGCGATTGCTACAATCAGTGTATGGCTGTTCCTCTCTTGCCGCTTGATTCTTGCTGTGGGTGAGGCTGGTAACTTCCCTGCAGCCATCAAGGTAACAGCAGAGTATTTCCCTAAGAAAGACCGTGCTTTCTCTACCGCTATCTTCAACAGTGGTGCTTCTGTAGGTGCTTTGGCAGCTCCAGCTACCATTCCATTGTTGGCTCGCAGCATGGGCTGGGAGTGGGCTTTCATCATCATCGGTGTGCTCGGTTATATATGGATGGGCCTCTGGGTATGGCTCTATGATAAACCATCTAACAGCAAGCATGTAAACAAGGCTGAGCTTACTTATATTGAACAGGATGAGGACCTCGAAAAGGTTGAGGCTGAGAAAGAGACAGAGACTGCCGCTGAGGAGAAAACTATCGGCTTCCTGAAGTGCTTCAGCTACCGTCAGACCTGGTCATTCATCGTAGGTAAGTTGATGACTGATGGTGTTTGGTGGTTCTTCCTCTTCTGGGCACCTGCTTACTTCTCTGACCAGTATGGTTATTCTTCAGATTCAGGTATGGGTATCGCCCTTATCTTCACACTCTATGCTATTGTAACCGTATTGAGTATTGGTGGTGGTTACTTGCCAACCTACTTTGTTGACAAGAAGGGTATGAATCCATATATCGGTAGAATGCGTGCGATGTTGATTTTCGCTTGCTTCCCATTGCTTGGTCTGATTGCCCAGCCTATGGGTGCGTACAGTGCATGGTGGCCAGCTATCATCATCGGTTTGCTCGGTGCAGGTCATCAGGCATGGTCAGCTAACCTCTATTCAACCATCGGTGATATGTTCCCTAAGTCAACTGTAGCTACTATCACCGGTATTGGTGCGATGGCAGGTGGTATCGGTTCCTTCCTGATCAACAAGGGTTCCGGTATGCTCTTCACCTATGCAGATGGTCAGGGTTCCGCCTTCAGCTTCATGGGCTTCGATGGCAAGCCAGGTGCCTACATGATTGTATTCTGCATCTGTAGTGTTGCTTACCTCGTAGGCTGGTGCATCATGAAGGCATTGGTTCCTAAGTACAAGCCAATCGTTGTAGAATAACGAAAAAGTAAAAAAGTAAAAAGGTAAAAAAGTAAAAAGGTAAAAAAGCCTAGCGGAATGTTAACCAGCGAGGTGCCCTTTTTACCTTTTTACTTTTTTACCTTTAAATAAATCCTTGCTGCTTGAGGGCTTCGATAAACCCAACGCTCATCGCCTCGCAATCCTTCTTTGTGTATCGGATGTCGGTAAAAACCTGGGCTAGGGTCTCTACGTTGTTGATGCGTACAAACTCCTTGTTTTCTTCAAGAGCTTCCTTCTCTGCATAGAAGTCATCTATCTTTTCTGGGGTGTAATCTTCGAAATGCTCGTGGTGGATGATGCTGCGCAGAGGGAGACGGTCGCTCAGGGCTGGATGTTCTGCCGGCCATCCGATGGTCAATGTGGCTACTGGCATTACGAGCTTAGGGAGCTTCAGAGTGTCGATGATCATCTTTGGCATATAAACCGTAGTTCCCAGAAAACAGGTGCCTAAACCGGCTTCTTCTGCCAGATTGGTAAAGGTCTGGGTAAAGAGAAGGGCATCGGTAGCTGCATTCATAAAAGAGAGAATGTTGTCATAGCCCGGAGTTCCCTTGCGGTTCTCTGCCCAGAGGGTTGTGCGGCGATAATCGGCACAGATGGTGAGGACGATCGGGGCTTCTGTTACCATCGGCTGGTTGAAGTGGGCTGGCGCCAGCGCCTTCTTTCCTTCTTCACTTCTTGTTACCACAACGCTGTAAAGCTGCAGGTTTCCCATTGTCGGGGTACGCTCTGCCTCTTCCAAAAGGTGGTTCAGGAGTTCTTCAGATACTTCCTTCTCTGCATATTTTCTGATGCTTGTTCTGTTCTTAATCGATTCCATATCTTTTTTATTTTATCATTATACCTTATTATATATATAGGAGTTC
>JAJXBQ010000106.1:10438-11046 GCA_021640525.1 Segatella copri | reverse complement strand
ATATATCTTTTTTACCGGTAAAATTATCTTTTTAAACTGATTGAAGAGGGATTTGCAAGTTCCCTTTCCGTTTATGCGGCTGCAAATTTACAAATAATAATTGAATTGTGAAAGAAAAATTGCACATTCTTTTGTTTTTTGTCGCATTCTTTAGTTTTTTATTGCTTTTGCAACAGAAATGAAGTATTGCGGGGCTGTTGAAGACTGTCTTTAAAGGAAAGAACAGAAAGTATAAATGGGAATAGGAGCAAAGGCCCCGCAAAAAGGGTCTTTGCTCCTATTCTTATCTGTTGGTAGCTGAATATAACTTCCGTGATTTATCCCTCAAGGATAATTGACGCCACGTCTTCGGGCGAATTCCATAGGAGTCCGTCTTGCAACTCGTCGTCGGTAAATCCGTTGAGTGCTTCCTGTGCTTCCCTTGGAGTAATGGCTGGAGTGCCGTCCTCGTTCTTAGTATCGAGCAAAGCCTGCAAGATGGCTGCTCTGTATTCTTCGATTGTCATCATAATTTTTATGTCGTTTCGTTGTTTATTTTATGATGGCAAAGGTAATGCATTTTTTTGGAAACACCAAACTTTTTTGTCATTTTCTTTTAGCGGATATTG
>JAJXBQ010000106.1:0-10428 GCA_021640525.1 Segatella copri | reverse complement strand
GTTTTATATATTTATATGCCTTTCTATGATGGTATGGGTACCTATTTCTTGGAAAAATGGTGCTCCGGTGTTGAAAAAACAATAAAAAAAACGGGCGATCTGCTTGTTTCTAACTTAATTTTCATATATTTGCAGTTGCTTAGCTGAGGCTACCGGCAACATGGAGGCATATAAGATGCTCAAGGATATGCCTATATATAATAAAGTATAGAATAGCCTATATATAATAAGGTGTAATTTCAATCTAATGTATAAATAACTAACAAACATGAAACAGAGACTGTTCGTAACATTGAGTTTGGCAGGATTAGCAATGGCAACCTTTGGTGCAACCAAACCGAAGACTGCCATTAAGTCGTTGAATAAGACGACCATCCAACAGCCAACTTACACAGAATGGCACGACCTTCAGGTGAATGCCATCAATCGTTTTCCGTTGCACACCAATTTCTTCACCTATCCGGCAGATGACTGGGTTTCAGAGAAAGACGGTAAGATCGTGAGCAAGGATATCCTGCACATGAACAAGACGGAGAGCAAGTATTTCCTTTCGCTCGACGGAACCTGGAAGTTCTACTGGGTGGCTAATGCAGACCAGCGTCCTACCGACTTCTACAAGGAAGATCTTGATGATTCCAACTGGAAGACCATGAATGTTCCAGGCAACTGGGAGATGAACGGATTCGGCGATCCGGAGTATGTTAATAATGGTTTTGCATGGCGTGAACATTTCAATGAGCAGCCACCAGCTGTTCCTATCAAGGACAACCATGTAGGTTCTTACCGTCGCATCATCGACATCCCTGCCAACTGGGATGGCAAGCAGGTTGTAGCTCATTTCGGTAGCGTAACTTCCAACATCTATCTCTATGTAAATGGCAAGTTTGCCGGTTATGCAGAGGATAGCAAGGTAGCTGCCGAGTTTGACATCACTCCTTATCTGAAGACGGGCAAGAATCTGATTGCCTTCCAGACCTTCCGCTGGTGCGATGGTTCCTGGGATGAGGATCAGGACTTCTGGCGCTTGAGTGGTGTGGCTCGTGAAAGCTATCTCTTTGCCCGTGATGCCAAGTTGCATTTGGAGGATATCCGTGTTATTCCTGACCTTGTAAACAACTACAAGGATGGTGTGCTCAATATCTCTGCCAAGGTAAAGGGAACAGGCAAGCTGAACTTCATCCTCTTCGACAAAGAGGGCAAGCAGGTGGCTACAGCTACAGGATTGGCAAAGAATGGAACAGCCAACATTACGATGAACGTAGAGAATCCACACAAGTGGAATGCAGAGACACCTTATTTATATACCCTTCAGGTTTCCCTCTCAAGTGCGCTGAAGAATGGCAACATGAAATCAGCAAGCATGACTCCTGTCAAGGTAGGTTTCCGCAAGGTGGAAATCAAGAACAAGCAGTTCCTTGTCAACGGTCAGCCTGTGCTCATCAAGGGTGCCAACCGTCATGAGATTGACCCTGATGGAGGTTATGTATTGAGCATGGAGCGCATGATTCAGGACATCAAGATTATGAAGCGCCTGAATATCAACGCTGTCCGTACCTGCCACTATCCTGATGATCCACGCTGGTACGAGCTCTGCGATGAGTATGGCATCTATGTGGTAGCTGAGGCTAACCAGGAGAGCCACGGTTTCCAGTATGGCGATGATGCAGCTGCCAAGAAGCCGATGTTTGCCAAGCAGATTCTGGAGCGCAACCAGCATAATGTTTCCATGTACTTCAATCATCCTAGTGTCGTAACCTGGAGTATGGGTAATGAGACTGTGATGGGCGATAACTTCCTGCAGGCTTACAAGTGGATCAAGAGCCAGGACCAGAGCCGTCCGGTTCAGTATGAGCAGGCTCGCAGAGGCGAGGGTACCGATATCTTCTGCCCTATGTACTATCCTGTAAGTGCTTGTGAAAAGTATGCGAAGGACCCTAACAGTCCGATGCCGCTCATCCAGTGCGAGTACAACCATACCATGGGTAATTCGGGTGGTAACCTGAAGGAATACTGGGATCTGGTACGCAAGTATCCTATCTTCCAGGGTGGTTTCGACTGGGATTTCGTTGACCAGGGCTTGCACCGCAAGGTATTGAAGCCGATGACCATCAAGAATCCTGAGAAGATGAGCAATGAAGAGCTCCGCAAGATAGAATATTGCTACGGTGGCGATTACAACAGTTACGACCCTAGCGACAACAACTTCAACTGCAATGGTATCATCGGCCCTGACCGTCAGCTCAATCCTCATGCCTACGAGGTAGCCTACCAGTATCAGAACATCTGGGCAAAGATGGTGAATGCAGAGAAGGGCGAAGTAAGTGTATACAATGAGAACTTCTTCCGCAATTTGAACAACTATGCCTTGGCATGGAGCCTCATTGAGGATGGCGTGGAGACTCAGAACGGTACCATCGCTGATATCGATGTAGCTGCCCAGCAGACCAAGAACTTCACCATCCCTTACGACCTTTCTAAGGTAAAGGGCAAGGAGGTGTTCCTCAACATCGATTTCCGTCTGAAGAAGGCTGAACCTCTGATGGAGGCTGGTCAGATTGTGGCTTATGCCCAGCTGGCAGTGAAGGAGAAGAAGTGCTGCGGTCATTGTGCAGATAACATGGCTAAGGCTCAGGATGGAAAGAAGGTGAAGGCTAAGCTCATCGACAAGAAGGGCGAGCAGGATATCACCGTTACTACTCCTGATCTGACCGTGAAGGTGAACCGTACCACCGGTCTCATCTCTGAATATACCTATCGTGGCAAGTCGCTCCTCGGCGAGGGCGGTACCCTGAAGCCAAACTTCTGGCGTGCTCCTACCGATAATGATTTCGGTGCCGGCCTGCAGAAGAAGTTCCAGGTTTGGAAGAACCCTGTCATGAACCTGAAGGGTGTAGCTGTTGAAAAGGATAAGAAGGCAAACACCATCAGCATCTGTGCAACCTATGAGATGCCAGAGGTGAAGGGTGAGCTGGAAATCGATTATCT
The DNA here is from genome assembly GCA_021640525.1 of Segatella copri. Classification (GTDB taxonomy): domain Bacteria; phylum Bacteroidota; class Bacteroidia; order Bacteroidales; family Bacteroidaceae; genus Prevotella; species Prevotella copri_S. The sequence goes on along the minus strand of JAJXBQ010000106.1, from coordinate 7,443 downwards.
CATCATGCCTAACACCGGTGCGATGAAGGTAAGCCAGGAGTTTGATGCTTCTGATGATGCCAAGGTCAGCGACCTGTTCCGTTTCGGTATGCTGATGCAGTTGCCATACGATATGGACAAGAGCCAGTATTACGGCCGCGGTCCTATCGAGAACTATTCAGACCGTGAGGACTGCATGCGTATCGGAATCTACAGCGATGATGCCGACAACCAGTACTTCCCATACATCCGTCCACAGGAGAGTGGAACCAAGGGTGATATGCGCTGGTGGAACCAGACCGATGCTTCCGGCTTCGGATTCAAGGTGAAGAGCTGCAAGCCATTCTATGCTTCCGCTATCCACTTCGATACAGAAGAGCTGGATGATGGTGATGACAAGGATCAGCGCCACAGTTTCAGCCTGAAGAAGTCAAGATTCACCAATCTCTTCCTCGATGCAGAGCATTCTGGTGTGGCTGGTGAGAACTCTTGGGGTGCATGGCCTTTGGAGAAGTATCGCCTCCATTATGGCGATAAGAACTTCACTTTCGTGCTCATTCCATTAGATAAATAGTAGAAAAGCAGGGATTTATACGAAAATCCAATATATTTAAACAGAAAATCCACCTCATTCGGGGTGGATTTTTTTATCTTTGCACCACCTATCACGAAAAAGTGTAGGTACAGCCTAAAAATAAAACAATAACGAACAATATGAGAAAAGCAAAATTTTTCGCAGCAGCATTGCTGGCGATGTCTTCACTCGGAGCTTTCGCACAGCATCAGTTTACTGTTCAGGCTAACAAGCCTGGAGCAGAAATCCAGCCTACCATGTATGGTATCTTCTTCGAGGATATCAACTTCGGTGCCGATGGTGGTCTTTATGCAGAGATGGTAGAGAACCGTTCTTTCGAGTTTCCACAGCGCCTGATGGGATGGAATACATTCGGAAATGTAACCCTCAGCGACGTAAAACCTGCCTTCGACCGCAATCCTCATTATGTAACACTTGAGAGCGCAGGCGCACGTGAGAAACAGACTGGTCTTGAGAACCGTGGCTTCTTCGGCATGGGCTTGAAGAAGGATATGAAGTACGATTTCACCGTATATGGCCGTCTTCATCTCATCGATGGCAAGCAGGGCAAGATTCGCGTAGAACTCGTCAATTCAAAGAATGATGTGATTGCCAAGCAGGTCATCAACATCACCAATAATAAATGGCAGAAGCTTACTGCTACCCTTACTTCTCCTCAGACCGATGCCAAGGGTTTGATGCGTGTTTATCTGGAGAAGGGTTCTGAGAGCGTAGATCTCGACCATATCTCTCTCTTCCCTGAGGACAACTGGAACGGTCTCCGTGCCGACCTTGTACAGGATCTTGCCGACCTGAAGCCAGGTATCTTCCGTTTCCCTGGCGGATGTATCGTAGAGGGAACTGACCTCGATACCCGTTACGAGTGGAAGAACTCTGTGGGTGCTCCTGAGAACCGTCCTCTGAACGAGAACCGCTGGAGAGATACTTTCCCACATCGCCTTTTCCCTAACTACTATCAGTCATTGGGCTTGGGCTTCTATGAGTATTTCCTCCTTTCAGAGAAGATTGGTGCTGAGCCATTGCCTATTCTCTCTGTAGGTCTGGCTTGCCAGTATCAGAACGATGATAAGGATCCTAATGCACATGTAGCAGTCAAGGATCTCCAGAGCTATATCGACGATGCACTCGACCTCATCGAGTTTGCCAATGGTCCTGTTACCTCTAAGTGGGGTAAGCTCCGTGCCGATATGGGTCATCCGGCACCATTCAATCTGAAGCAGATTGGTATCGGTAACGAGCAGTGGGGTCCTATGTATCCTGAACGTCTGCAGAAGTTCATGGAGCAGATTCATGCCAAGTATCCAAAGATCAAGATCTGCGGTTCATCTGGTCCATCTGCTGATGGAAAGGATTTCGACTACGGTTGGAAGCAGATGCGCAAGTTGGGCGTAGACATGGTGGATGAGCACTACTACAAGAGTCCGGAATGGTTCCGCAGCAATGCCAGCCGTTACGACAAGTACGACCGCAAGGGTCCTAAGGTCTTTGCCGGTGAGTATGCTGCTCATGCCGAGAATGATCCAAACTCTTGGGAGGCAGCCCTTTCTGAGGCAGCTTTCATGACCGGTTTGGAGCGTAATGCTGATGTGGTTTATCAGGCTACCTATGCACCTCTCTTCGCTCATGTAGAGGGATGGCAGTGGCGTCCGGACCTCATCTGGTTCGATAACCTCAGCTCTGTCCGTTCTGCCAACTACTATGTTCAGCAGCTCTACGGTGAGAACAAGGGTACCAATGTGTTGAAACTTACCGAGAACGGCAAGGCTGTAGCAGGTGAGAATGGTCTCTATGCCACCGCTTGCTTCGACAAGGCTACCAAGAGCTACATCGTAAAGATTGCCAACACCTCTAACGAGGCAAAGGAAATCAACGTAACCTTTAATGGTATCAAGAAGTTGAACCCAGGTAAGGTAACCGTTCTCCATGCCGACGATATTCAGGCAGAAAACAAGATAGACAATAAAAATGTGGTTGTTCCTGTAGTATCAGATGCACAGGTTCAGGGCAATGTATTGAACGTGAAGATGAAGCCAAACAGCTTTGTTGTATACCGTTTCTGATTGCCTACCTCCAATCTTCAATAAACCCTTAAGGTACAAATAGATAAGTGGATAATGTGAATCCCTTGCGACTCTAGTGGTTGCAAGGGATTTTTTCTCTTCTAATGCCCTTGAAATTACATGGCGACGCAGGAGTTTCTGTGTCAGGACGTAGGAAAGATTACGTCGCCATGTAGGAAAAAGGCACTTTTATTCCTAATCCTGCTTGTTAGCAGACTATTAACGGCTTCTCAATAGGGATAATGCATAGAGAGGCAGTATGGTGACATGCCTTATGGCATTATCGTCCTGCTTGTCAATGTAATCAAATGATCCAAAATTCTCTAAGGAACAACGGAATGCTTCGGTGAGCTTTTTCTCTCTCATGAATAGCCAGAGACTCTTCATGCCGCCCTGAGTGCCCGATTTGATTTCGATAGGGGTAATCTTCATGTTGTGGATTTCCAGATAGTCTATCTCGGCAACACTCTTCCCCTTCTTCTCCCAATAAAACATCTTCTGGCGCTGGATGCATGGTTTGTAACGCATCATCTCGAGTCCGGCAACCATTTCTGTTACGCCTCCCTTATTGACAAGTTCCTGAGGAGTGCCGGCTAAAATAAGTTCTATGAGCTGCTGAGACAGGTCGCCTTCCAGTTGAAGCACGGCTAACAGTAATCCTGGGTCCAGAAAGAGGACCTTCATGCTTTTCTCGTCAGCTTCTGCATCCAGCGGAATACCATTGCCCGAGGTAGCGACCACAGGAGTAACGATTCCTGCAAGTGTCAACAGGCGGAGGGCTTCTCTGATTTGTGAACTCTGATAATCTGCTGATATTTGCTTGTATGTCAGCTTCTCTCCTGCCTGATGACAGATGCCACGCATCGTTGTGCGCAGTAAATCTGGGTTGACTCTCTTTTTATACTTGCTGAAATCATCTTCGTATGTCAGAATGATGTCTTCCTGGATGTTTCTGCATCGGTTGAAATCGTGTGTCTTGGTCCATGCCAGAACAGATTCCGGCATGCCTCCAACAAGCAGGTAGGTGCGGAAGTATTCCACGAGTTTATCATGGAAGGCTTGATCTAAAGACTGGTTTCCGTATGCTTCATTACGGAGAAGAATGAGTCCTTCTTCGTGATTGGCATACAGGAATTCATCGAAAGTCATCGGATACATGAAGAGCGAGTGAATCCTTCCTACTCCAAAAGTAGGGAGCTCCTGAAGCGTAAATTCCAGAAGTGATCCTGCGGCTATGACATGCAGTTCAGGATAATCTTCCTTGAAGAAGCGTAGTGCCATGATGGCTTCAGGGCATTCCTGGATTTCGTCGAGAAAGAGGAGCGTCTTACCTGCTTCTATAGGGACATTGATATAGCTACTGATTTTTTTAGCAATCAATCGTACGTCAATATCCCCCTGAAAGAAGGTTTTGATAGCCTTGTTACGTTCGAAGTTTACCTCGGCGAAATACTCGAATTGCTTTCCCAAGTTTTTAACTGCTGATGACTTTCCAACCTGACGGGCACCACGAAGCAGCAAGGGTTTCCGCATGGAATCTTCCTTCCAGGCGATGAGTTCTGAGTCTATGTTTCTATGTATATATTCTGCCATAATCGTAACTATTTGAATAACAGGTGCAAATATAACGAAAATACTCAAATCCGAGAAATAAATCGCGTTAAAATACTCAAATCCGAGAAATAATTGGCGATAAAATACTCAAATCCGAGAAATAATATGCGTGAATTGTCTTATCTTTTGCAGGCTAAGAATAAGAAAAGTTTGAATTTTGCATAAAAAAAACGCTCAAACGCTAGCAATTTGCTCATTTTTTCGTAACTTTGCACCCGCAAACTTATAATTAATAATAAAAGAAAGAATGGCTAATTTGAGATTTGAGGTTGTAGCCGATGCCTTTAAGAAAAGACCTGTAGAGGTAAAGGCTCCCAAGGTGCGCCCTTCGGAGTACTTCGCCAAGTATGTATTCAACCGCCAGAAGATGTACAAGTATCTGCCATCTGATGTGTATGAGAAACTCATCGATGTGATAGATAACGGTACTCGTCTGGACCGTTCCATCGCTGATGCCGTGGCTGCCGGCATGAAGCTCTGGGCTGAGGAAAACGGGGTAACACATTATACTCACTGGTTCCAGCCATTGACAGAAGGTACTGCCGAGAAGCATGATGCCTTCGTGGAGCATGACGGAAAGGGTGGTATGATTGAGGAATTCTCTGGCAAATTGCTTGTCCAGCAGGAACCTGATGCCAGCTCATTCCCTAACGGCGGTATCCGCAACACCTTCGAGGCTCGTGGCTATTCTGCATGGGATCCAACATCGCCTGTGTTCATCATCGACGATACCCTCTGTATCCCTACCATCTTTATATCTTATACCGGTGAGGCTTTGGACTACAAGGCTCCATTGCTCCGCTCGCTCCATACTCTGAGTGAGGCGGCTACCGAGGTGTGCCACTATTTTTACCCTCAGGTGAAGAAGGTGCAGACCAATCTCGGATGGGAGCAGGAATACTTCCTGGTAGATGAGAGTCTCTATTCAGCTCGCCCTGACCTGATGCTCACAGGCCGTACCCTGATGGGACACGACTCTGCGAAGAACCAGCAGATGGACGACCACTATTTCGGAACAATCCCTGAGCGTGTGCAGGCTTTCATGAAGGATCTGGAAGTACAGGCGCTCGAACTCGGCATCCCTTGCAAAACCCGTCATAACGAGGTGGCACCAAACCAGTTTGAGCTGGCACCTATCTATGAGGAGTGCAATCTTGCCGTAGACCATAATATGCTCCTGATGAGTCTGATGAAGCGTGTGGCTCACAAGCACGGTTTCCGTGTGCTCCTTCACGAGAAGCCATTCGCCGGCGTCAACGGTTCGGGCAAGCACAACAACTGGAGTCTCTGCACCGATACCGGCGTACTGCTCCATGCGGCAGGCAAGACACCGGAGGACAATCTCCGCTTCGTAGTCTTCATCGTAGAGACCCTGATGGGTGTATATAAGCACAACGGACTGCTGAAGGCTTCTATCATGAGTGCTACCAATGCGCACCGTTTGGGAGCCAACGAGGCACCACCAGCCATCATCTCTTCATTCCTCGGAAAGCAGCTCACCGACCTGCTCGACCATATTGAGAAGGCAGACAAGGAAGAACTCTTCGCTCTGGCTGGCAAGAAGGGTATGGAGCTGGATATCCCTGAGATTCCGGAGCTGATGATCGATAACACCGACCGCAACCGTACCTCTCCATTCGCCTTCACCGGAAACCGTTTCGAGTTCCGTGCCGTAGGTTCAGAGGCCAACTGTGCGTCATCTCTCATCGTACTGAATGCTGCCGTAGCCGAGGCTCTCGAAAATTTCAAGGCTCGTGTAGATGCCTTGATAGCAAAGGGTGAGGACCAGACATCGGCTATTATAGATATTGTACGCGAGGATATCAAGACCTGCAAGCCTATCCGCTTCGATGGCAACGGCTATTCTGATGAGTGGAAGGAAGAGGCTCAGAAGCGAGGCTTGGACTGCGAGGCATCCTGCCCGGTAGTCTTCGACCGTTATCTGGACAAGGAGAGCATCGAGATGTTTGCCAAGACCAACGTGATGAGCGAGAGCGAGTTGAAGGCGCGCAACGAGGTGAAGTGGGAGACCTATACCAAGAAGATTCAGATTGAGGCTCGTGTGATGGGCGACCTGAGCATGAACCACATCATCCCTGTGGCTACCCACTATCAGAGCCGTCTGGCAAAGAACGTAGAGGGCATGATTCACATCTTCGGTGGCGAGGAAGGTAAGAAACTGACAGCCCGCAACGTGAAGATTATCCGTGAGATAGCCGAGCGCACCGAGGCAATAGAGCGTGGTGTAGAGGCATTGGTAGATGCCCGCAAGGTAGCCAACAAGATAGAGAGCGAGCGCGAGAAGGCAGTAGCATATCACGACACGGTAGCTCCAAAGATGGAGGAAATCCGTTATCAGATAGACAAGCTCGAGCTCCTGGTAGCCGATGAACTTTGGACTTTGCCAAAGTATCGTGAGCTGTTGTTCATCAGATAATATTTCCTGGATAAGGAATTAAGATAATAAAAAAAGAGTGCATTGTTTGTTACAGTGCACTCTTTTTTTGTTCCGGGAATATGGTAAAGTTGGTTAAGAGTAATATAAAGAACGTGAGGAAGTTTGTTTCCTTGCTTGTTTTTTAGTACTTTTGCCCCATAATTATGGATTCAAGTGTGGAAAATGTGGGGAATTACACAAAAGAGGTATCAAAAATGTGTAAAACTCCACATTTTTCCCACTTCAAGAAAAATAAGGATATGTTTAACAGAACGATTATTCACGAATTGGAGCAATGGAAAGAGCGTAGAGACCGCAAGCCATTGATGATGCTGGGAGCTCGACAAGTAGGCAAGACATCGGTGCTGAAGAAATTTGGAAAAGACAGCTTTGAGCATTGTGCTTATTTCAGTCTTGATGAAGAAGAGGATGTTTGTGATATCTTTCGCAAGACCAAGAACCCGCTGCAAATCATCGAGCAGTTGTCGTATCTTACATCCGAGCCAATCTTGCCTCAAAAGACTTTGCTTATCCTTGATGAGATACAGGATTGTCCGGAAGCCATTAGTGCCATGAAATATTTCTGCGAAAAGACCCCCGAGTATGCTGTGGCTTGTGCCGGTTCGCTCCTGAGGTTGGCTTTTGGGCATCAGAGATTTTCGTTTCCAGTGGGAAAGGTGGATCACATGAACATGTATCCTGTTCCTTATTTCCGCAACACTATAATTTAATATTTTTTATAAGCACCTGAGCAACAA
>JAJXBQ010000105.1:9859-11072 GCA_021640525.1 Segatella copri | reverse complement strand
ATGGTACAACTTGATAGGCTTCTGACTTGGAGTAATCCAATTGAGAGGAAGTCGGACCCATATAAAAAGCGAAGTCCCACCGTGGTACGCATCGTTGAGAGGCGTGGTGGGATTTGTTGCTGCAAAAATACGCTTTTTTGTCGGAATCTCCAAATATTTTCTTAGAAAACTGCATTTCATGCATGGGATTTAACGTAAAAAGTTCTAATTTCCATGTTTTTTCCCCTCAAAATCTATGACGGAAATGTTAATGGAATTTCACATAACTCTGCAAGGTGATTTTTGGTGGTGTAGGAAAAATGTAGTACCTTTGCACCTGTAATCAAGAACATTATTAATCACTAAAAAAACTAGAAAATTATGAAGAAAGAAACTTGGAAACAGATTTTTCAGATTGTACTCACAATCTTGACGGCGCTCGGCACTACCCTCGGAGTAACATCATGCATGGGGGCGTAAACTATTTTTCAATCACTTTAAAACAAAAAGAACTATGGCAACAAAAGGAACATTGAAGTATCGTAAAGTAACTCGCACTCCTCAGAGCGGACCTAACAAGAACAAGCAGATGTATTACGCAACTGCTGTAACTGACCGTGAGATGAACTTCGAGGAGTTTGTAACTCACATCTCGGAACACAACTCTCCTTACAGCCGAGGCACCGTACACGGCGTATTGATGGATACGCTCGACTGCCTGCAGGAGCTCATCCTCGATGGCAAGAGCGTACGTCTCTCCGACCTGGGTCTCTTCTCCATCGGTATGACATCACGTGCCGAGGCTACCAAGGACAAGGTATCGGCAGCGAGCGTGGAGGGCGTACACCTCATCCTGCGCAACACCAAGACTTGGAGCAACGCTGAACTGCGCAAGAAATGCCGCATAGAGGAGTATGACACCTACGGCAACACTACCGACGAGGGCTCTGTGCCGGGCGACGGCAAGGACAACGACGGAGGCGGCGGCTCTACCCCTAGCGGCGGCTCTACCCCTAGCGGCGGCGACAGCGGCACTACCACTCCTGACGGCGGCGATGGACTAGAGTAAGCTACGGCTAATAGAATAGATGTGGGGAGTTACCCCCCAGCACCGACACACGAAAAAAGGTCGCTCCCCTATCTGGGTAGCGACCTTTATCTTTATATTTGAATTTTGATGTAATCTAAATTCAACGATGCATCATCTGCAAGGAAATTAATCCTTGAAGAAATC
>JAJXBQ010000105.1:0-9849 GCA_021640525.1 Segatella copri | reverse complement strand
ATCCTTAACAGCCTCGTTTGGTACCATCTTCTCATCGAAAACGTATGCACCAGTCTTAGGGCTCTTAACCATCTTGATAACCTTTGTATATGCGCGACCATCCATGTTACCTTCGTGGAGGGTAGCGACCGCTTTCTTTGCCATAGTCTATTTAAATTGATAAAATTATTAAACTTGTAAGCTAAGCTTACTTAATCTCCTTGTGAAGAGTCATCTTCTTAAGGATTGGGTTGTACTTCATCAACTCAAGACGCTCAGGAGTGTTCTTACGATTCTTTGTAGTCACGTAACGGCTTGTACCTGGCATACCACTGTTCTTGTGTTCAGTGCACTCGAGGATAACCTGTACTCTATTACCTTTTGCTTTCTTTGCCATGATATTTATTCTCCTATAACTTTAATGTCCTTCCAATCTACGTAGCCCTTCTTTACTGCCTGATTCAAAGCAGCATCGAGACCTACCTTATTAATAAGACGAAGACCAGCAGCGCTGATCTTGAGGCTGATCCAGCAACCCTCTTCTACATAGTAGAATTTCTTGCTGAAGAGGTTAACATCAAAGCTTCTCTTTGTACGGTGCTTTGAGTGAGACACATTGCAACCTAACTGTGCCTTCTTACCTGTAATTTGACAAATCTTAGACATTTCTATCTTTAATTTTGTAATTCGTTAATTGATACCTATTCCAAACAGAGTGCAAAATTACAAAATAATTTGGTAATAACAAAATAATCCCTAAAAGAACGCTGTCTTTTAAGGATTATTAATATTTGATAGCCTTAAATTAGCAATTTAAGCCTCTTTTTTAAGTTCTTCAGCATGTTCTTTCAAGAATTCGAGCATGCCTTTAAGCGCTGTATTTGTGGCAATTGCAAGGTTGATGTCGCGTCCGAAATCTTCGGTGAGTTTTACCACGCGAACATCGTTCTTATCGCCATAACCTACATAGATTGTGCCCACAGGAATGGCTGGAGTTCCACCCGTTGGACCAGCCACACCCGTTGCTGAAATGGCGAAGTCTACATTCAGGGTCTTGATTGTGCCGAGCACCATCTCCCTAGCCACTTCCTCGCAAACGGCAGTCTGCTCCTCCAGAACCTCATGGCTCACGCCCAGAAGATTCTCCTTTACCTCGTTGGTGTAGCTTACTACACCACCCTTGAAGTAATTGCTGGCACCTGGCAAAGAAATCAGCGCCTCGGCGATACGACCGCCTGTGCAGCTCTCTGCTGTGCCTACTGTCTTGTCACTATTGTAGAGCATCTCCTGGATGCCCTTGCTCAATATCTTTGTTTCAAATTCCATCTTGTTTTGTTAATTACTTAAATGTTACTTTACTATAAGCTGGCAAGTCGATGGTTGCAAACTCGCCATCACGATACTTGAAGGTTCCCACGCAGCCTATCATCGCCGCATTATCGGTAGTATAGCTGAACTTTGGGATGTAGATAGTCCAGCCGAAGCGCTTGGCATGATCGTGGAAAGCGTTGCGCAAACCATTATTGGCACTCACACCTCCAGCTACAGCCACATGCTTGATGCCGGTCTGCTTGACAGCCATGCGGAGTTTCTTCATCAGAATATCAACGATGGTAAACTCTATGCTGGCAGCCAGATCGTACTTGTTCTTCTCAACAAAATCAGGATCAGCAGCCACCCATTTGCGCAGGCTGTAGAGGAAACTTGTCTTGAAACCGGAGAAACTGTAGTTCAAACCCGGAATATGAGGCTCAGAGAAACTGAATGCCTTCGGATTGCCCTGGCGTGCATACTTATCTACGACAGGACCACCAGGATAGCCCCACTCCAGCACTTTGGCGCACTTGTCAATAGCCTCGCCAGCCGCATCGTCGATGGTCTGTCCGAGCACTTCCATATCGTTGTAGGCATTCACCTTTACAATCTGCGAATTTCCACCGCTCACGAGAAGACAGATGAACGGGAATGGAGGTGCACTCTGGTCATCATCGCTCTCCTTGATGAAATGAGCCATCACATGACCCTGCAGATGGTTTACATCAATCATCGGAATATTGAGCGAACGGGCGAATCCCTTGGCAAAACTTACACCCACGAGAAGCGAGCCCATCAGACCCGGACCACGGGTGAAGGCTACGGCAGAAAGATCTTCCTTCTTGATGCCGGCACGCGCGATAGCCTGGTCAACGACAGGAACCACATTCTGCTGGTGGGCACGGGAAGCCAACTCCGGAACAACACCGCCATAAGCTTTGTGAACCTCCTGAGAGGCGGTAACATTGCTCAGCAGCACACCATTCTTGAGCACTGCAGCAGAGGTATCGTCGCAGCTGCTCTCTATACCTAATATATATATATCCTTCATTTCTTAACATTTAACGTTAATATGTCAAAATCTCCACACCTGTCTCTGTCATCACAAGCGTGTGCTCCCACTGCGCAGATGGCTTCTCATCACCGGTGATTACTTCCCAACCGTACGGATCGTCCGCATCGAGGAATACCTGCCAGGTACCCATGTTGATCATTGGCTCGATGGTGAATACCATGCCCGGAACGAGCAGCATGCCCGTGCCTTTATGACCATAGTGAAGAACCTCAGGCTCTTCATGGAACTGGCAACCTACGCCATGACCGCAAAGATCGCGAACCACACCATAACCATACTTCTTGCAATGCTTCTCGATAGCATGACCGATATCACCTACGAACGAGTATGGCTTGGCAACCTCCATACCGATTTCCAGGCATTCCTTGGCTACGCGAACCAGCTGCTCCTTTTCAGGAGTAGTCTTGCCGCCAACGATGAACATACGGCTGGCGTCAGCGTAATAGCCATCTACGATGGTTGTCATGTCCACATTGATGATATCGCCCTCTTCGAGCACATCCTCTTCCTTAGGAATACCATGGCAAACCACTTCGTTGATAGAGGTACAAACGCTCTTAGGATAGCCTTCGTAATTGAGACACGCAGGAATGGCATTATGATCCTTGCAATACTGCATGCAGAGATCATCAATCTCCTGGGTGTTGATTCCCGGACGGATCATCTCGGCTACCGCATCAAGACAACCGGTGTTTACGACACCACTCTTGCGGATGCCTTCTATCTGTTCTGGAGTTTTAATCAAGTCACGGGTAGGAACAAGTTTACCCTTGTTTTCCCAAAACATTACCTGCTTGTCGAGCTCTGTAAGAGGCTGACCTGGCAAGCAATGCCATCTTTTCTTCTTAACCATTGTATTATGTATTTAATATTTGCGACTGCAAAAGTACATTTTTTATTGCAGAGCACAAAATAAAATGGCAATTATTTGCATTTTAGTGCAAATAATCACCACAAATAATTACTTCAAATGCTCGTAAATCTTATCACACCAGTCTTCGCCATTCTGTGGACAATAAGTAAACAGTCCCAGTTCTGAGGCTGCACAGCAGTTACGGGGACCATCATCTATAAACAGACACTCCTCTGGCAGAATGTGTTCCTGAGAAAGGACATAACGGAAGAAATTCTCATCCGGCTTCATATACTTTACTTCATAAGACCGATACATCGCATCGAAATAATCGCCGATAGGATGACCGTCGCCAGAGAACGCCTCGCTGTCTACCCAAGCTGAAACATAAGGGTTGGTGTTGCTGAGCAAGACCACACGGTAGCCCTGCTTCTTCAGATTGCGGAGAGTAACCAGATTGCGTTCTGGAATTTCCTTCATGTAGCCCAGCCAGCAATGCTGCAGTTCCTCGAAGGTTACCTCGCGGCCAATCTTCTTGCACACTTCCCGACGGTATTCCTCCTCGGAAATCTTGCCCTCTTCCAGCTGGCCGTTCAAGCCAACCTGCTTATAAGGGTCCATCTTCTCCGCAAACTCCTTCATACCCAACTCAATGAAACGTTTGCCTGCCTCATTCTCGTCGAGAGTGATGATAACACCACCCATATCAAAAATCACAGTTTTAATCATAAAATTATCCTAAAAACGTTGTTATTCTTTATCTTATCAGAACAGCTCCAGCTTGTTCTTTCTAGCCTCAGAGAGCGAGGCTATCTTAGCCTGCTCTTCGTGATAGTTCTGGCGAAGTTTCTCGTAGCGTTCCTTCAGTTCCGCCTCAAACTTAGGACATTCGGCCTCGTTGAGGAAGCGGGCACAGATTCCTGCATTGAGCGATGCATCTTTCACCCAGATGACCGGTCCGTCATATTCCGGCGCAATCTTCAGAGCCACATGCAGTTCGCTTGTCGTTGCACCACCTACCATGATCGGAATGCGCAAACCTGCCTTCTGCATTTCACGGGCTACATGAACCATTTCTTCAAGCGAAGGGGTGATAAGTCCGCTCAAACCGATTGCATCTACCTTTTCATCGATAGCTTTCTGAACAATCTGTTCGGCTGGAACCATCACACCTAAGTCGATGATTTCGTAGTTGTTACATGACATGACCACGCAGACGATGTTCTTTCCGATATCATGAACATCGCCCTTCACAGTTGCCATCAGAATCTTGCCGGCGGTTGTTGCTCCACCCTGTTTTTCTGCCTCGATATGAGGCTGAAGGATAGAAACAGCCGATTTCATCGTGCGAGCCGTCTTGACAACCTGCGGCAGGAACATTTCGCCTTTTCCGAACAGTTCGCCTACCAGATTCATGCCATCCATCAGAGGCCCCTCGATTACGTTTACGGCATGAGGATATTTGGCAAGCGCTTCATCAATATCCTGCTGCAGGAAATCGGTGATACCCTTGCGCAGCGCATACTTCAGACGCTCTTCCACACTCTCCTTTCGCCATTCCGGCGCAGCAGGTTTCTTGGGAGCTACACCTCCTGCCTTGGCTGCAGCCTTGGCAGCATCAGCCTGGGCTTTAATCTCTGCCGCAAGCTCGATGAGTTCATCTGCAGCACCTTTTCTTCTATTCAGCACGACATCCTCGATGAGTTGAAGTTGCTCTTTAGGTATTTTATCGTAATCCATTCTGGCTTTGGCATTTACAATACCGAAGTCCATGCCTACCTGCTGGGCATGATGTAGGAATACACAATGGATAGCCTCACGGATGTAAGTATTGCCACGGAATGAGAACGAGAGGTTGCTGACACCTCCGCTGACATGTGCGCCAGGCAGATTCTGATGAATCCACTCCGTTGCACGGATGAACTCAACGGCATAATTGTCGTGCTCCTCCATACCAGTAGCAATGGCAAGTACGTTAGGGTCGAAGATGATATCGAGCGGATTCATGCCCAATTTATCCACCAGAAGATGATAAGCACGCTCTGCTATCTCGATACGGCGCTCGAAAGTGGTTGCCTGACCTACCTCATCAAAACACATCACAACGACTGCTGCACCATAGCGCAACACATCGCGGGCATGAGAAAGGAACACTTCCTCGCCCTCCTTCAGACTGATGGAATTGACAATACACTTGCCCTGGCAGCACTTTAAACCTTCCACGATGACATCCCATTTGGAAGAGTCAATCATCACCGGAACCTTCGCAATGTCAGGTTCGGCTGCAATCATATTCAGAAAGTTAACCATCTCGGCTTTCGCATCGAGCAAACCATCGTCCATGTTCACGTCGACGACAGCTGCTCCATCAGCCACTTGCTTGCGTGCAATACCGATGGCTTCTTCATAATTCTTTTCGTTAATCAAACGCAGGAACTTCCTGCTACCTGCTACGTTACAGCGTTCGCCCACGTTGACAAACCGACTGGCGTCAACCGGCAAATGTACGGAATCATCGACCTGCAGAAGGTCTAATCCCGAGAGCCACATATACTTAGGTTTCTCTACCACCTGATGCGGTTTCTTACCCTCAGCAATACGGGCATAATGAGCGATGAATTCAGGACTTGTGCCGCAGCAGCCACCAATGATATTCACGATGCCTTCATCGATGAATTCGGCAATTTGCGGTGCCATCGATTCGGCAGTCTCGTCATATTCGCCCATTTCGTTAGGCAAACCGGCATTAGGATGCGCACTTATATAATAAGGTGCAACCTGAGCCATGTGTTCGATGAAAGGCTTCATCTGAGGAGCGCCAAAGGCACAATTCATGCCGACAGAGAAGATAGGATAAGGAGAAAGCGAAGCCAGGAAAGCGTCTACGGTCTGACCACTGAGCGTTCTGCCCGCCAAATCACTCACCGTAAGACTGATCATGATAGGCAGTTCTACTCCATGTTTCTCCATCATGGTGAGCGCTGCGTCTATCATCGCCTTGCAGTTGAGTGTATCAAAAATGGTTTCGATGAGAATCACGTCAGCACCGCCTTCGATAAGCCCGTCCACCTGTTCACATACATCGGTGAAAAGTTCATCGTAGGTAATCTCGCGGGCGGCAGGATTGCTGACGTCCGGACTCATGGAGCAAGTCTTGTTGGTTGGTCCCACGTCTCCGGCTACGAAGCGTGGTTTATCAGGTGTAGAATACTTATCGCATTCAATACGTGCCAGTCGTGCACCCTCGAATGCCATTTCGCGGGCGCAGTTCTCCAGGTGATAATCAGCCTGCGAAATGCGCTGGCACGAAAAAGTATTCGCGGTAATAATATCGGCGCCAGCCTCCAGGTAGCGTCGGTAAATATCAGATATCACATCAGGACGAGTAATGTTGAGCATGTCGTTGTTGCCCTTCATCATGCCCGGTAAATCGCGGAATCGCTCGCCTCTGAAGTCTTCTTCTGTAAGATTATACTTCTGAATCTCAGTACCCATGGCACCATCGAGAATCAGAATCTTCTCCTTCACAATCTCTCTTAAATTCTTCATTGTCTAAAAATGCTTGATCGCTCTATCCATCTCTCTTCTGTCCTCTTTCTCCTTCAGGGTCTGGCGCTTGTCATACTCCTTCTTTCCCTTACAGAGGGCAATATCCACCTTGGCTCTACCATGATTATCGATAAAGATAAGGGTTGGAACGATGGTGAAACCGGGCTGCTTGCTGTCCTCCTCAAGACGGCGCAATTCGCGCTTGGTGAGAAGAAGCTTGCGGTCGCGGCGGGCCTCATGATTGCTGAAAGAACCATAGAAATAAGGAGAGATGTTCATTCCCTTGACCCAAAGTTCGCCCTGATAGAAGTCGCAATAACAATCTACCAGCGAAGCCTTTCCGCCACGGATTGACTTAATCTCGGTACCCGTAAGCACAATGCCTGCGGTATAAGTGTCAACAAAGAAGTACTCGAACGAAGCCTTCTTGTTGCGTATCTGAATCGGACTCTTCTTACGGAGTTCCTGTTCTTGCTTGTTCATATATATAATAATGTATTATAAGTTTATAGTTTGACAATTTCGCAGAAATTGTCGATATGATCATCGATGTAGAAGGCAACCTTGCTGGTCCACTCTTCTTCGTTCTCAACGAACTCATCGTCAAAATCATCAAACTCAGGAAATTTTTCGTAGAGCGCCATAAACTCCTCATCGGTCAAATCGCGCTCAATCTCCTCATGGTTTGTCTTATACAGGAAATGACTCTTCTTGATAAGCTTGGAGAGTTCTGTCAATCCCCAGTTTTTAAACGCCTTGTCGGTAGGATTCTTCCAGAGGAAAGCACCGTAGCCGTTATGTATAAGCTGAACCATTCCGCCATCCATCATCTCCTCGTGCAGGATGTCCCAAGCCAGAAGAGTAATTTGGTCGCTGTTGAGCTGCGCCATGGTCTCGGCTGTCAGTTCACCACCAATCGCTTCGCGGATGGCATCCACGAAAGCCTTCACAAATTCATCCATGCCCGCCTCGGCAGCCTGCTGAAGCTTGGCATCGTTTATCTTTACTTCGATCATAATCTACAAAATTGCAATTTTCAGTTTGCAAAGATACATGAAATTGTGCATAAACCCAAGAAAAAATCTAAATATTAGGTTAAAGAGTTAAAAAGAATACCCAATTTTAGGTATTTTCCGGATTTTTTTTGTACTTTTGTGCTCGGAATTGAGGTGATGGCACCGATGTTTCAGCAAAACAATATGAATTAAGTACAGAACTTTATACTTATAATATTCATTAATATAAAATTTAGCGAATATGATCTATTCTAAAGAAGTAGACAACATGTGCGTTGTCGCTAAGGGTCCTAACCACGGACCAGCTCCAATTCCTGAAGAGGGAAAATGGATTCAGGCAAAAGAGATCAAAGACATCTCTGGTTATACTCACGGTGTGGGTTGGTGTGCTCCTCAGCAGGGTGCTTGTAAGCTTTCTTTGAACATCAAGGAGGGCGTTATTCAGGAAGCTCTTGTTGAGACCATCGGTTGTACTGGTATGACTCACTCAGCTGCTATGGCTTCTGAGATTCTCCCAGGCAAGACTATTCTTGAGGCTTTGAACACTGACCTCGTATGCGATGCTATCAATACAGCTATGCGCGAGCTCTTCCTCCAGATTGTTTACGGTCGTAGCCAGAGCGCTTTCTCTGAGGGCGGTCTCGTTATCGGTGCAGGTCTTGAGGACTTGGGTAAGGGTCTTCGTTCACAGACTGGTACTCTCTATGGTACTGTAGCTAAGGGTACACGTTACCTCGAGTTGACAGAGGGTTACATCACAAAGCAGTTCCTCGATAAGGACAGCCAGGTTTGTGGTTATGAGTATGTTCACCTCGGCAAGATGATGGAAGCTATCAAGAACGGTATGGACGCTAACGAGGCTGTCAAGAAGTTCACAGGTAGCTACGGTCGTACAACTGCTGAGCAGGGTGTTGTTAAAGCTATTGATCCACGTAAAGAATAATAAGGAGATACAGATATGATTAGAAAAGTAAGTTACGAAAGTCAGGAACGTCGCGAGAAGCAGGTTCTTGCTGCTCTTAATGCTAACGGTATCAAGAGCTTGGAAGAGGCTAATCAAATCTGCGAGGACGCAGGTGTTGACCCTTATCAGATGTGTGAAGATACTCAGCGTATCTGCTTCGAGAACGCTAAGTGGGCGTATGTAGCTGGTGCTGCTATCGCTATCAAGAAAGGTGCTAAGACTGCTGCTGATGCAGCTGAGGCTATCGGTATCGGTTTGCAGGCTTTCTGCATCCCTGGTTCTGTAGCTGACGACCGTAAGGTAGGTCTCGGTCACGGTAACTTGGCTGCTCGTTTGCTCCGTGAGGAGACTCAGTGCTTCGCTTTCTTGGCTGGTCACGAGTCTTTCGCTGCTGCTGAGGGTGCTATCAAGATTGCTGAGATGGCTAACAAGGTTCGCAAGAACCCATTGCGCGTTATCTTGAACGGTCTTGGTAA
The DNA here is from genome assembly GCA_021640525.1 of Segatella copri. Lineage (GTDB taxonomy): Bacteria > Bacteroidota > Bacteroidia > Bacteroidales > Bacteroidaceae > Prevotella > Prevotella copri_S. Next base: position 623 of record JAJXBQ010000105.1, on the reverse strand, counting down.
GGATGCTGCTCAGATCATCAGCCGCATCAACGGTTTCACATACGTACAGACAAAGTTCGACTACTATACAGGTGAGTTGAAGGTTGTTAACCGCATCGCTTACAGCGACGGTCCACGTGCTAAGGTTAACTGCTATGGCGCTGACGACGTTCGCGAGGGTGTTGCTATCAACTGGAGCGAGGATGTAGACGTATCTATCACAGGTAACTCTACAAACCCTACACGTTTCCAGCACCCAGTAGCTGGTACATACAAGAAGGAGCGTATCGCAGCTGGTAAGCCATACTTCTCAGTAGCTTCTGGTGGTGGTACAGGTCGTACTTTGCACCCAGATAACATGGCTGCAGGTCCTGCTTCTTACGGTATGACTGATACTATGGGTCGTATGCACTCAGACGCTCAGTTCGCAGGTTCTTCTTCAGTTCCTGCTCACGTAGAGATGATGGGCTTCCTCGGTATGGGTAACAACCCTATGGTAGGTGCTACTGTTGCTATCGCTGTAGCTATCGACCTCGCTATCAACAAGAAGTAATTTCTTTGAGATACAAAACATATAAAAGCCTTGAGAATCAACTGATTCTCAAGGCTTTTCTTTATTTATCCTACTGGAATAATCTTATATC
>JAJXBQ010000383.1:0-1737 GCA_021640525.1 Segatella copri | reverse complement strand
ATAAGATGACAAAAGATGGTACATTTGATAATCTTTCTAAGAGAGAAAAACTTCAAATCACTCGCCAACGCGCTAAGTTGGAGAAGACTTTAGGTTCTATCGTAGACCTTACTCGTCTTCCGTCAGCGTTGTTCGTTGTAGACGTGATGAAAGAGCATATCGCTGTTCGCGAGGCTAACCGTTTGGGTATCCCTGTATTCGGTATGGTTGATACGAACTCTAATCCGAACAATATCGACTACGTTATCCCGGCTAACGATGACGCTACAAAGTCTGTAGAGGTTATCTTGGGCGCTATCTGCGAGGCTATGAACGAAGGCTTGCAAGAGCGTAAGGCTGAGAAAATTGACGCAGAGGCTGCTGAGGAAGCTCCGAAAAGAGAGCGTAAGGCAAAAGCTGCTGTTAAGAAAGAACGTACGAAGAAAGAAGACGACGATGCGTTGAACGCTAACGTTGCCGGTAAGTTCGCAAAAGACGAAGAATAATTCGATTGACAATTGACGTTGACAATTGACAATTAGAATACAAATACAATGGGCAGTTGGCTTTTGACAGGATTTGTCAATTGGCAACTGTCCATTGTCAATTTTTGAAAGTATAAACATTTTAAAGATAAAGGAAATAAGATTATGGCTGTAACAATGGCTGATATTACCAAGCTGCGCAAAATGAGTGGAGCTGGTATGATGGACTGTAAGAAGGCTTTGACAGAGTCTGACGGTGACATCGAGAAAGCAATGGAAATTATCCGTAAAAAAGGACAGGCTATCGCCGCTAAACGTTCTGATCGTGAGGCTGCCGAGGGTTGTGTGTTGGCTAAGAAGGATGGCGAGTTCGCCGCTATCATCGCTTTGAAGTGCGAAACGGACTTCGTGGCTAAGAATGAGGACTTCGTGGCTTTGACTCAAGCTATCTTGGACGCTGCCGTGGCTAACAAATGCCGTACTTTGGACGAGGTGAAAGCTTTGCCTATGGGCAAGGGTACTATCCAAGAAGCTGTTACGGATCGTAGTGGTATCACTGGCGAGAAAATGGAGTTGGATGGCTACTGCGTAGTTGAAGGTGCTTACACTACTGTATACAACCATATGGGTAAGAACCAACTTTGTACGATCGCCGCTTTCAACAAGGAGTCTGAGGAAGCCGCTCACAATATTGTTATGCAGATCGCCGCTATGAACCCGATCGCTATCGATGAGGCTGGTGTTCCTGAGTCTGTAAAAGAGAAAGAGATCCAGGTTGCTATCGAGAAGACGAAGGCTGAGCAGGTACAGAAGGCTGTAGAGGCTGCATTGAAGAAGGCTGGTATCAATCCTTCACATGTAGACAGCGAGGCTCACATGGAAAGTAACATGGATAAGGGCTGGATTACGGCAGAGGATGTAGCTAAGGCTAAAGAAATCATCGCTACTGTTTCTGCTGAGAAGGCTGCTAACTTGCCTCAACAGATGATCGAGAATATCGCTAAGGGTCGTCTGGGCAAGTTCTTGAAAGAGGTTTGCTTGTTGAACCAAGAAGACATTATGGATGGCAAGAAGACTGTAAGAGAGACAATGAAGGAGATCGATCCTGAGTTACAAATCTTGGCGTTCAAACGTTTCACTTTGCGTGCTGAGTAATTGCGGTAACGTATTTGATATAAAGAAAAAGGCGATACAACCCAATGTATCGCCTTTTTTATGAAGTATAGCTTACTTGCCCATAGAAGATATACTTACTTGTCCAATGCAATATATC
>JAJXBQ010000382.1:0-1754 GCA_021640525.1 Segatella copri | reverse complement strand
GAATAATAAAAAGGAATGATTACAGTACAAAATCTTGCGATCCAATTCGGAAAGAGAGTGCTTTACAAGGATGTAAACCTCAAGTTCACTCATGGTAATATTTATGGTATCATCGGTGCTAACGGTGCCGGAAAATCTACTTTCCTCCGCGCTATCAGCGGCGACCTTGAACCAAACAAGGGTACAGTAGAAATGGGGCCAGGCGAGCGACTTTCTGTCTTGGAACAGGACCACTTCAAATATGACGATTTCCGCGTGATGGATACCGTTCTGATGGGTCATCAGCCATTATGGGAAAACATGAAAGAGCGCGAGCGCCTCTATGCTAAGCCAGAGATGACAGAAGAAGATGGTAACCTCGCTGCTGAGCTGGAGCTCAAGTTTGCAGAAATGAATGGCTGGGAGGCTGAAAGCAATGCCGCACAACTTCTGCAGAACCTCGGTGTAAAGGAAGACCGCCACGACAAACTCGTTGGAGAACTCTCTAATACAGAGAAGGTGCGCGTGATGCTGGCAAAGGCACTCTTCGGCAACCCAGACAACCTTCTTCTCGATGAGCCTACCAACGACCTCGACCTCGACACAGTTGAGTGGTTGGAAGACTATCTCAGCAACATTGAACAGACCGTACTCGTAGTATCTCACGACCGTCACTTCCTCGATGCTGTAAGTACCCAGACCGTAGATATCGACTTCGGTAAGATTACGATGTTTGCAGGTAACTACTCTTTCTGGTACGAGAGTTCTCAGTTGGCTCTCCGCCAGGCTCAGAACCAGAAGATGAAGGCTGAAGAGAAGAAGAAGCAGTTGGAAGAATTCATCCGCCGATTCTCAGCTAACGTTGCCAAGAGTAAGCAGACTACATCCCGCAAGAAGATGCTGGAGAAACTGAACGTTGAAGAAATCCGTCCATCAAGCCGTAAATACCCAGGCATCATCTTCCAGATGGACCGTGAGCCAGGTAACCAGATTCTGGAGGTAGAGGGACTGAAAGCATGCGACGAAGACGGAACAGTGCTCTTCGACAATGTAAACTTCAACATCGAAAAGGGCGAGAAGGTAGTATTCCTCTCTCACAACCCTAAAGCGATGACCGCACTCTTCGAAATCATCAACGGCAACCGAAAGGCTGACGCAGGTGACTACAAGTGGGGTGTTACTATCACAACAGCTTATCTCCCACTCGATAATACAGAATTCTTCCAGAGCGACAAGAACCTGGTAGACTGGTTGAGCCAGTATGGTCCAGGTAACGAAGTTGCCATGAAGGGCTACCTCGGAAGAATGCTCTTCAGCGGCGAAGAAGTACTGAAGAAGGTAAATGTCCTCTCCGGAGGTGAGAAAATGAGATGTATGATTGCACGCATGCAGTTGCAGAACGCCAACTGCCTGATTCTTGATACACCAACCAACCACTTGGACCTGGAAAGTATTCAGGCATTCAACAACAACCTGGTAGGTTTCAAGGGCAATATCCTCTTCTCTAGCCACGACCACGAATTCATCAACACCGTGGCAAACCGCATCATCGAGCTCACTCCATCAGGCACCATCGACAAGCTCATGTCTTATGATGAGTATATCTACGATGAAGCTATCAAGGAGCATAAGGCTAAGATGTACGGCTTCTAAACAGAAAGTTATTCTGCTGTTTAACAGCAACCACAAATTATCTTATAATTTAATAGTGCCAATTCGATGAGAATCGGGTTGGCACACTTTTTGTCAAGCAACCAATAACAAGAATTATCATG
>JAJXBQ010000104.1:0-11161 GCA_021640525.1 Segatella copri | reverse complement strand
TCCTTATATTAAGGGCTTTTAAGACCGGAAATGCTGACATATTGAAGTTTTCATCTGCTTTTCTACCCATATTTCGTAACACTTTGTAAAATCCAGATACATTTTTAGCCAATAAGTTTTGAAGAAACAAATATTTTCATTATCTTTGCATCCGATAACGTGACAAAATGTAAAGAAACATAGAAAATGGCAAAACCAAAGATTCTCATCATCTATACCGGTGGTACCATCGGTATGGGAAAGGACCCGATGACAGGAGTATTGGAACCTCTTGATTTCAATCACCTCGTTTCTTCCATGCCCGAATTCAAGCTCATTCAGGCAGAAATCGATGTGCGAAAATTCGATCCACCTATCGATTCCAGCGACATGGATCCAATGCGCTGGGCAGAAATCGTAAGTATGATATCCAACAACTACAACAACTATGACGGATTCGTAATCCTTCATGGCACCGATACAATGGCTTACACTTCGTCTGCCCTATCTTTCATGCTTGAGAATCTGACCAAGCCTGTAATATTGACGGGTAGCCAGTTGCCTATCGGTGAATTGCGAACCGACGGCAAGGAGAATCTGATGACAGCCATCGAGATTGCTTCTGCCAAGAATGCTGAAGGACGCCCTATGGTGCCCGAGGTATGCATCTTTTTCAACGGCAAGCTGATTCGCGGTAACCGTGCCATCAAGATCAATGCCGAGGGATTTCATGCTTTCGAATCATTCAACTACCCTCACCTCTGCGATGTAGGAATCAATTTCCAATATCACGACCATCACATTCTTACACCGGATTACAGAAAGCCAATGGTTCCACATCTGAAGCTCGATCAGAACGTCATCGTGTTCAGTCTCTTCCCGGGTATCCAGGATAACATTGTGCGCCACGTGATGGAATCACCAGACCTCCGCGGCATCGTGATGCGTACTTTCGGTTCAGGCAATGCTCCTCACACGCCATGGATCATGCGTCTTCTGGATCAGGCTGCCCATCGCGGAGTAAACATCGTGAATATCAGCCAATGTCTTACGGGCAGTGTAGAGATGGAACGCTACGGAGCCGGCTTCCAGTTGAAAGCTGCTCATGTGATAAGCGGATACGATTCTACGGTAGAGGCTATGGTCACCAAGATGATGTATCTGCAAGGAAGATATGCAGACAATAAAAAGGTAAGAGAAAAACTGACTGAATCTCTGGCGGGCGAAATCTCTATATAATATAAGGTGAAATCTTCATCCATACAATGAAGCAAAGAAGTAAATGACAGTCTCCCGATAGTGTATACGATTAAACTACAGATTGGCAAACTGTCATTTACTCACTCATTATGAGGTATTTAGCGAAAACAAACAAAAATATTCTACTAAAACAGAATAGTTTTGCAGGAAATATGCAGAAAACCTTTAAAGAAGGTTAAATATCGACAGATTTTTAGCCAAAAAACTTGTTGTATATCATTTTTTGTGTAACTTTGCAGCGTAGAAAAAAAGTAAAAGATCAGTATCCTTAATAGATACCAATCCGTAATATAAATTAATAAATCAACAAACCCTACAAATTATGAACATTAACAAGGTAAAGAAGTATGGTGAGTTCGTAGAAATTACGGCTCCTGTAGAAAGAACAACAGCTGAAGAGTATCCAACAGTATTAGGTGGAGAAATTTGGTACAACTAAGAACTTCCTGCTAAGGATTCCTATCCTTTGTATCAGATAGTTTTCCTTTAGCAGAACAGAAGCAAAAGGCTATTTTTTATTTGATTCAGAACATCTTATAATTTTTAGCAGACACATTATTAGCTCAATGATAAAGGCTCAATCCTCGAATAAAATCGGGAACTGAGCCTTTATTGTGTTTATATCTTAATCATCGAGATATACGGAATCGGAGATTAGTGCTTACCGCAGCAACCGCCCTCTCCGTGCTCGTGATGATGCTCGTGCTTGATGCCACCCTCTACAGCCTGATGCTGGTCGCGGAGCAGATCGTTCACGGTCTTCACAGGGTTGAAGGTACCGAGAGGAACCTCAACGAATACTGTATTCCAGTCACTCATCGCACCATTCCAGAGACCAGGCAACTCGAGTGCCTTCAAATCCTTGCCATTTTTGCTCTTGCTGGAGATGAAACCTGTAGACGGATCAACGAACTTAGGAAGATCGAAGGCATTGCCCTGGTAATCCTTGGTAGCGCAGACGAGGTCAACCGGATTGAAGTGAGTACCCTCGGTAAACATCTTCATATACTCCTCGTTATTCTTGTCAATCTGAGAGCTCTCCAGAATCTGAAGGCTTACAGTGCCATCCTGATTATAGGTAAGGAATGGACCACCACCAGGCTCGCCTACGTTCTTAACGACACCGCAGACACGCATAGGACGGTTCAACTTCTTACGCAGATAGATAACCAGTTCGGCATCCTCCAGCTCCTTGATATCAGCCTTGCGGCAGCAGAGATCGCGCTGAACGAAGCGTATAATCTTCTCCAGCTTCTCATGGTTGTACTGACCAGAATCCAAAACCTTCAGATAATCGAAAGCCTGTTTCTGCAGAGTAACCAATACACCTGCAATCACCTGCTTCCAGGTAACAGTCTCAGCCTTCAGGCGATCAGGAACCACATTGTCAATATTCTTGATGAATACCACATCAGCATCAATCTCGTTGAGGTTCTCGATGAGTGCACCATGACCGCCCGGACGGAACAGCAAAGAGCCATCCTCGTTACGGAAAGGAGTATTGTCTGGATTGGCAGCGATGGTATCGGTGCTAGGCTTCTGCTCAGAGAATGAGATGTTATACTTGATGCCGTAACGCTGTGCATACTTATCTACCTTCTCGGCTACCATTTGCTTGAAGAGTTCCAGGTGGTCGTGAGAAACGGTGAAATGAACGTTTGCCTCGCCGTTGCTGCTAGCATAGAGCGCAGCCTCAACCAGGTGCTCCTCCATTGGGGTGCGAACCTCGTCCTCATACTCGTGGAACTGGAGCAATCCCTTAGGCAACTGTCCGTAGTTCAATCCCTCTGGCTTGAGGAGATTAGACACGATAGCCTTGTAATCACCCTTCTTGATAAGGCACATAATGCCCTTCTCGTTGTTTACATGGCACTTATCGCAGAGTGCCTTGCGGAAAGCAAACTTCTTGATATTCTCGAAGAATTGTTTTTCGAAGTCAGTAGTAGGAACATCGTATGGAGCATCCAGGAATGCAAACATGTTCTTGAACATGCGGCTTGCCGCACCTGAAGCAGGTACGAACTTCACAATCTTGTGACCCTCAGCCTTGTAGTCGTTCCACGCCTTCTCGTAGTTCTCTACTTCCTGAGCTGTAGGAGCCATGATACCCTTACCGATGGCAGCCGCACCCTCGAGCTTGAGGAATGGGAAGCCATTCTTGATTTGTTCCAACTGGTGTTCAATCTGCTGTTCGGAGATACCGCGAGCAGAGATTTGGTTTAGATCTTGCTGATTCATAATACCATATTTATGTTAAATTTACACTATATGTGCTACAAAGATAATAGTTTTTTCTGATAATCAGAAATATTTCCGCTTTTTTTTGTACCTTTGCATTGAAAATTTAACGAAGTAGGCGTTTTTTAACGCCGAATCGCCATTGTTTGTCAAATTTAAATGGAATATTGCAACATGGTTAGTAAATTAGCAAAAGAGCACGACAGAAGGTCGGGGCTATCACATTACCTCTATGGGGTATCTAACTTGTTCATCAGCGGAACCGGTATAGGCGGATTATCTCCAATGATTACCGGTGACGAGATGGGGGTAAATAATATACTCTGCCTTGTACTTGGAGCAATAGCAGCTTTTGTATTTGCGTATAGTGCAAACAGAGTTATGAAGTATAACGATAAATAAGAAACAATATGGAACTATATACTATATTTATGGGGCTAGGAGCCTTGATAGGTGCCAGCTTTGCCATCTGGCTTAACACTAAGTCTGGTCAGAAGTGGATAGACGAGTTATAATGACTCAATAAATATATCATCAGCAGGAGGGAACGACAATGAACGAAACACCTTTTAAATTCACATCCGAAGAAAAGGAACAGACACTCCAGATACTGGAGCGCCTGAGAACCGCCGTGGGCGACACATTCAAGCCAGGCGACGAGCAGCATCTGCGTGAAGACATACAGCATGCCTTCATCAACCATCAGATTAAGCGCAATGTCTTCGGTATGAATCCAATACTCGCTGCCCTGCAAACCGCAGAAATCGCAGTAAACGAGATAGGTCTGAAACGAGATGGCATCATCGCCATCCTGATGCAGACCAGCGTCATCGATGGCTATCAGACCATCGAAGAGATACAGAAGAAATACGGAGATAGCGTAGCCCACATTATCAGTGGTCTGCTCCGCATCCACGATTTATATAAGCGCAACCCTATCATCGAGAGCGAGAACTTCAGGAATCTGCTTATCTCATTCTCTGAGGATATGCGCGTCATCCTCATCATGATTGCTGACCGCGTGAACGTGATGAGACAGATACGCGATACCAAACAGGAAGAGGCAAAGCATGAAGTAAGCGAAGAGGCAAGCTACCTCTATGCCCCACTCGCCCACAAACTGGGACTCTACAAACTGAAGAGCGAACTGGAAGACCTCAGTCTGAAGTATCTCGAGCACGATGCCTACTATATGATAAAGGACAAACTGAACGCCACCAAGGCTTCGCGCGATGCCTATATCGCCCGCTTCATCCAGCCAATCCAGGAAAAGCTCGATGCTGCCGGTCTGAAATATCATATGAAAGGCCGCACCAAGAGTATTCACTCTATCTGGCAGAAGATGAAGAAGCAGAAGTGCGCCTTCGAGGGTGTATACGATCTCTTTGCCATCCGTATTATCCTCGATGCGCCAAGAGAGAAAGAGTATATGCAGTGCTGGCAGACCTTTGCCCTCATCACCGACATGTATCAGCCAAACCCAAAGCGTATGCGCGACTGGCTCAGCGTGCCTAAGAGCAACGGTTACGAAAGTCTGCATACCACCGTATTGGGTCCTGAAAACAAATGGGTAGAGGTACAGATCAGAACCGAGCGCATGGACGATATTGCAGAACACGGACTTGCAGCCCACTGGCGCTACAAGGGCATCAAGCAGGGAGAAGGCGGTATCGACGAATGGCTTGCCAATATCCGTGCTGCCCTCGAAAGCAACGATGACCTGCAGCTGATGGACCAGTTTACCACCGACCTGAAGGAAGACGAAGTATACGTGTTCACTCCAAAGGGCGACCTGCTGAACTTCCAGAAGGGAGCTACGGTACTCGACTTTGCCTACTATATCCACTCCCGCATCGGCAATACCTGTGTGGGCGGAAAGATTAACGGAAGAGCCGTCACCTTCCGACAGGAACTCCATTCGGGAGATCAGGTAGAAATCCTCACACAGAGCAACCAGAAGCCACGCCGAGAATGGCTCAACATCGTGCAGACATCCAAGGCTAAAGCCAAGATTCGTCTAGCGCTGAAGGAAACCCAGAAGAAGGACGGCCTCTATGCCAAGGAACTTCTGGAGCGCCGATTCAAGAACAGGAAACTGGATATTGATGAGAGCATCATGGCGCGCATCATCAAGAAAATGGGATATAAGGAGAACTCAGACTTCTATAAGGATGTAGCCGAGGAGAAAATCGACGTGAACAGCATCATCGAGAGATACATAGAGGAACGCGACCACGACCTGAACCTCGCCAATACCAACAAGCCTGCAGAAAGTGCAGAGAATTTTGAGTTTGAGAATCCTACCGAGGAACTGATGAAGCAGAGCGACGATGTGCTGGTTATCGATGAGCACCTCAAGGGCATCGATTTCGAACTGGCTCATTGCTGCCACCCTATCTACGGCGACCCAATCTTCGGATTTGTTACCATCAGCAAGGGTATCAAGGTACATCGCATGGATTGTCCTAACGCCAAGGAACTGCGCCGCCGTTTCGGTTACCGCATCGTGAAGGCGAAATGGAGCGGCAAGGGAACATCCAAGTATGCCATCACGCTCCGCATCATCGGAAACGACGATATCGGTATCGTGAGCAACATCACCAACATCATTTCCAAGGAAGATAAACTCATCATGCGAGGCATCAACATCTCCTCAAAGGATGGTCTCTTCTCAGGCAATGTTACAGTGATGATTGATGATGCCGGCAAGACCGATGCACTCATCAAGAAACTGAGCGCCATAAAGGGCGTAAAGCAGGTAACGAGAATATAAAATAGGATTACAGAAATAAATAAAAAAATCCCGCAGAGGTAATCTGCGGGATTTTTTTATTTCGACTTATTCAAGCGCTTAATCACAGAATAAGCATCATACAAGCCAAGCTCTCCTGCCTTCGAAAGATCCTGGACGGCAGTCTGCTTATTGCCACTCTTGGCTCGCGCTATACCTCTATTATAATAAGCCTCGGCAAGACGGTTATCAATTCTCAGGGCAATGGTATAGTCATCTATTGCCTTTGAAAGTTCGTTTCTGCCTGCATGAAGATTACCTCTATTATAATAGATATAAGCATTGTTGCTATTCAGGCGGATGGCATCGCTGAAATCAGCCTCGGCAGAATGGATGTTCAGAACACCCTTGCCCTCAGCCTTATTAAATTCATCCATCTCAGCCTGACAGACAGCACGCTGCCAGTAAGCCAATGAGTTCTTGTCATCGAGCGAGATATAATAGGTGAAATCGCTGATGGCAGCCTCAAAATCACGAAGCACACTATGGGCGATGGCTCTACGCATCAGGAGACGTTTCCTGGTTTCATTATCGCTCGCCACACTCAACTCTGCCGATAGTTTATCAATCATTGAGAATATCTTCATAGAACCATTCTCATCGAGCTGTTCCTTACTGCAAACGATATAAACCTTGTCTGCCTTGGTATGCTGATTGAGCGCATCAACCTCCTTGTCATAAGCCTGAACTCCATTTACATTCTGATTGTTTGGGAAATAAGAGAGCTGATACATCGGCAGGAAGGCGGTTTCTACCTGACGGTTCTGAACCTTACCACGATACTCGCTCTTATAGTTGTGTTCATACTTCGGTTCGTCATCTACTACCAGCGAAGCAAACTTATTCGGATCTACCTCCGAACGCTTACGCATCTCCTTCTTGGTCTTTGCGCTCCATCTCGGCTGGATTCCGATATGCTTGTTCATCTGCGCCTTGAAGATACGGAATTCATCCATCTCTGCCTTTGCCGTCATGCCCAGGCGACGGTAACAGTTGGCACGGTTAGACAGACCGGTCCAGAAGTTAGGAAACTGGTTGATAACTGTAGTATAATCCCTGATGGCTGCTCTCAGATTACCGGTCTTGTCATGCAGGAGAGCGCGGTTGAAGATAGCCATGAAGTTCTGGGGTTCCATCTTGATGATGAAGTCGAAATCGGTGATAGCACGGTTATCATCACCCAACTGTACACGCATCAGTCCTCTATTATAATGAGCCAGGAAATTGTTCGGGTCCAGATCGATGGCATTGTCATAATCGCTCATCGCCCCCCTGAGGTTATTCAGATTGATACGCGCCAAAGCACGGTTAATGTAACTGTTCACATTGTTAGGTTTGAAATGCAGACTCTTGGTCAGCGCCTCATCAGCCGTTTTCCATTCCTTTCTTGCCAACGCCATATAGGCACGCGTAGTCCAGGCATCTCCATCATACGGATTGAGTTGCAGACTCTTGTCAAGCCATTTCTCTGCCTGCACGGTATCTTTCTGATGCAGATACACTTCAGCCTTGAGCGAATAAGCATTCGACCAGTCTTTCCATTTCCCTACGATGGTATCCAACTCCTGCTGTGCCGCCTCATACTTTTTGTTTTCCATCTGGCAGATAGCCCGATTAAACCAGTAGTTTCGGTTACGCGGTTCCAGTCTGATAGCCGCATTATAGTCAGCTATCGCATCATCAAACCTGTTTTGTCTGATGCGACAGATGGCTCTCAAGTCATAAATATCATTGATATAGGGATTGAGATGCAGCGCCTCACTGGCATCACTTTCGGCACCAGTAAAGTCATCCAGATTAAATTTTGCCACACTGCGGTAATACCAAGGCTCATACAGATAAGGCTTGGCACCGATAGCCAGATTAAAATACTTGATTGAAAGGACGAAATCCTCATAATACAATGCACTCCGACCGGCCGTAACAAGTCGGTCTACACGATATTGGGCAGAAGTCGACATGACGCCCATTACCATAAAAAGAACTAAGAGAATCTTCTTCATCTGTTCGTAACTCTCTGAAATAAAACCTATTGAATGTAGAATAAAAAAATATAGTAAGCCCAATCGTCACGATTACCATGAAGCTTACTATATTTTCGGAAGAACTATCGACGGATCTTGGTACGATAGGCAGCACGGAAGTTGCCCTTGATGATACCCTTGAGCTTTCCTGCTATCATGTTCTTGCGAAGAGGAGACACACGGTCAACAAACATAGTACCCTCCAAATGGTCGAATTCATGCTGCATCACGCGAGCCAAATACCCCTCTATCCACTCATCATGTTCATTAAAATCTTCATCCATATACTTTACATGGATGCGTGTAGGACGAACCACCTTCTCATTGATACCAGGAATAGAAAGACATCCCTCTTCAGAAGAGTCGGTATTTTCCTCATCGCGCTCTAGGATATGGGCATTGATGAAAGCATGACGGAATCCTTTATACTCAGGGAAATCCTCGCTGAGCACATCCAGGTCGATAACAACGAGGCGGATAGGCAAGCCAATCTGAGGTGCAGCCAGTCCGATGCCGTTGCTGGAATCAAGGGTTTCATACATATTATTAATCAACACCTTGAGATCTGGATAATCAGGTGTAATATCTTCAGCCACTTTTCTCAGCACTGGCTGACCATAAATATAAATCGGTAAAATCATTATCTTCTTGATTGCAAATAATCCTGTAATATGATGGTAGCACTTATCTCGTCTACCAATCCTTTATTTTCTTTTCTCACCTTCTTCTTTACACCTCCATCTATCATGGCTCTATGTGCCAGGACTGATGTAAATCTCTCGTCATAATATTCAATTGGAATTTCAGGATGAGCCTTTCGCCAACGGTTGTAGAAGTTTTCTACTCTTGCCAGGTTTTCACTTGGCTGCCCGTTAGGTTGCATCGGTTTTCCGATAACAATGCGCTCCACCTGTTCTTTCTGAATATAAGTTTCGATATAAGTGAAAAGTTCATGTGTAGAAACTGTGGCCAACCCATTGGCAATAATCTGCAATGGGTCGGTCACAGCCAGTCCGGTACGTTTTTTACCGTAATCTATAGATAAAATTCGCATTAATCTACGGATATCTTATCCTTATATAATATCAGATTACTTCTTAAGGAGTAACCAAGCATCAGGATACTTACCAGCGCGAAGCTGATTGCGGCTCTTGACAGCAGCAGCCTTATCAGCAAATGTAGAAGCTACCACGCGATACATGTTACGCTCTGTGTTCAGGGCAATCTGAGCATCGTAGCCAGCGCTCTTCAATGTACTAGCCAATCCCTCAGCGTTAGCCTTGAGAGAGAAAGAACCAACTACTACGCTATAGCTTGACAAGCCAGAACCAGAGATGAGAGAAACATCCTCAGAACGAACAGTAGCATTATCAACCTCTGTCTGCTCATCAGAAGGAGCCTGAGTCTCGAGAGGAGCTACAACTGGTTCCTGAGCAACAGGAGCCTGAGCTGCCTGCTGTTCCTGCTGCTGAGCCTTCTCATATGCCTTCTTGTATGCACTTTCCTTAGATGTACCACAACTTGCGAGCGCCAAAACTGCGCACATACCCATGCTTAATACTGTAATTTTCTTCATAATTCTTATTCGTTTTATTGTTTATTATTGTTGTTCATTCAATATAAATTTCGCGTTATGCGTTTTTTACTCTGCGAAAATACAAAAAAATGCCCGAAAAACGAAGAATATGCCGCCTAAAGTTTGTTAAATAAGGCTATTAAAACATTTTTAATGAAAAATTAAGGCTAAAAGGCTTGTTTTTTAAAGAGAATTTAGTATATTTGCATTGTCAAATGAAAATGACAAGAAGATAATCGTTTAACGTTTAAAATTTATAGCATATGAAAACATTAGGTTACATTGGTGCTTTCCTCGGCGGTGCTATCGCCGGTACAGCACTCGGTTTGATTTTCGCTCCTGAGAAGGGTGAGGATACACGTAGTAAGATTGCAGGTGCAGTAGACGATTTCTGCAAGAAGCACGACATCAAGTTGAGCCGTAAGGACGTTGATGATCTGGTTGACGATATCAAGGACGCAGCTCCTGAGGTTTAATCATCACCTATCATGATGTTCTCTAACGATAAAAATGTAGAAACTATCGGGCAGCTCATAGAGGTGCTAAAACATTACATCGGGCTTCAGAGCGAATATCTGAAGCTCGATGTTGTGGATAAGGTGGTACGCCTGCTTACAGTCATCACCATGACGGTGGTACTTCTGGGCTTACTTACGCTTACCCTCATTTACCTATCCTTTGGCGCTGCTTTTGCATTGGCAGACTTAATAGGTAGTCTGACTATCGGATTCTGCATTGTTGCTGCAGTATACCTATTTATATTAATATTATTTGTAATTTTCCGCCATAAGTGGATCGAGAGACCATTGGTCAGATTTCTGGCCAGCCTCTTAATGGGAAAATAACCTCCTTTTCGCAACATGACAAATCATTCAGAAATCACAGAATATAATTCCTTAAACGATATCCGACTCAAAAAAGAGGCGATACGCAAGGAAATTGATGCCGATGATGCCAAGATTCAGACTTTATGGAACTCGCTTTTCACAAAACCTGAAATCCTGTCACGCAATGCGAGTCCTAGCAAGCGACTGCAGAGTTTGCTGCAGGTGGGAGCAGGAGCATTCGACGGTGCACTGTTGGCTTGGAAACTTTACCGGAGATTCAAACCTCGGAAGAGATGAACCATATACCGTTTTGGAGAAAGGAAAGATGCCTTGAAAAAAGGTATTTTTTAGTCACCCAAAAGGGGATAAAAACAAAAAAGGGTCGCCGCTGCGACCCCAATACCTTGTTAACCTTAAATCTAATACTATGAAAAACACACATGCAAATATAGAAATAATCTATGAT
>JAJXBQ010000103.1:0-11162 GCA_021640525.1 Segatella copri | reverse complement strand
TGCTTATGGGTGCATTGACAATTGCCTCGGTAAGCACATTTACTTCTTGTAAAGACTACGATGATGACATTAGCAATTTGCAACAGCAGATTGATTCTAATGCAAAAGCAATTGAAACCATTCAGAATTTGATTAAGGGTGGTGGTCTTGTTAAAGGAGTAACAAGTAATAATGATGGTATTACTGTTACGCTCAGTGATGGAAATACAGTCACTATTTCAAATGGTAAGGATGGTGCTCCTGGTACTGCATGGACTATCGGAACAGATGGTTACTGGTATTTGGATGGTAAAAAGACAGAAAACTTGGCTCGTGGTCCTCAGGGCGAGAAAGGCGAGCAAGGCGAGAGGGGTGAACAAGGTGTCAAGGGCGAGCCTGGCACAAGCACATCTGCAGCATCTTATGAGTACTATGTTCCTAATGACGAATCTGGTTACTTCGACATCTACAAGGATGGCAAGAAGGTAAAACAGAGTAATGTTAAGTTTGTTTCAGAAACTCCAAACTCTATCACCGCTACTTTGGATAAGCAAAACTTGATCCTCACAGGTGTTAAGGGTATTTCTGGTGAAAAGGTCGTTATTTCACTTACCGGTGATTTGACAGGCTTGGTATTCATGCCAAATCTCTACTTGGATGGTATTGAGACTTTGACTTATGATTACTTGCATGGTGAATACTTAGAGCATAAGGACAATTTGACTGGCCTTAGCCGCTTGAATACTACTACTGGCGTGGCTAAGACAATCAAGGGTCTTGATAATTATTTGCCAGACAGATTGGCCGATGCTACAGCTCTTGATCCTGCTGCTGCAGTTTTGTACAATTATGGTCCTGCTTGGGGTGTTAAGTATCACATGAATCCATCAAATGCTGATATGGCATACGAGGATATTACGGGCTTCAATCTTCTTGAGCCAACAATCTTGAACTATCATACCCGCGCTACAGCTTCAGATCTTGGAAATATTACTTCTCCAAAGTTGAACGATGCGGGTAAGGCTCTCTTCAAGACTTCTAATGGTATTGTAACAGCAGGTTTGAAGATTCAGCATCCTGAAAAGTTGGAACCATTCCCAACTGTTAAAGATAAGAATGAGACAGCTAATACGGTTGCTTTGCAGGCTAAGACTGCTGCAAGTACAGTAGCTGAAGGCAAGGTTACTTCTGATTATGCTTTGATTCAGCCACAGAAGGCATACCTCGAGGCTTTGTACTGGAGATTGAAACCTCATTATGCTGGATTAGGTGCGTCTAATACCCGTATGGGTGACGAAAAGGGTATTCCTACAGCTAAGTACTTCGGTACAACTGCTGCTGATGCTGCTGCTCAGGTTCACGTTTATGACTCACCTCAGGAGGCTTTGGCTGATCCAGCTGGTGCAGCTCTCGAACTTTACTATAACAGCGCAGAGGGTATTGATATTGCAAGCTACCTCGGACTCCACATGTTGGTAGAGGATGTTAAGCAGTTTACTCCTGGTACTCCTAATAAACTTGGTGTTAACTTGAAGGAGTTGTCGCTAGAAGAAGGTAAGGAATGGGGCTTGACATATCAGTTCAATCTCGTTAATTATCTGGTAGATGGCAACGCTACTATTGATAGTAAGTATGCTAAGTGGGTTAACCAGGAAGCTGGTGTTCTCCGTGCATGGAATGTTGATAAAGACGGTAATCCTACTACAACAGAATCTTCTACAGCTATCGACCGTGAGCCATTGGTTCAGGTACTCGTTAAGCGTGGTGATAAGGTGGTCTTGGATGGTTACATCTTGATTCACATTACACGCCAGAACCCAGAGGTTGCTTCTAATAAAACAATTGACTTGTTGACACAGGATGCTCAGTTCGATCTCTGCAATGATATTGATAAGTTGAAGACTACATGGTCTCAGTTCTCTTCTATTGTATTGACACAGGGTCTTGAGAATATGACCAAGAAAGACTTCGATGAGCAGTATACTATTGATTCTAAGGGTAATTATGGTAACGATGCTGCAGGTAATACAACATTGGATCTGAGGATGTTCAAGGATGCTCCTGAGAAGGGTGGTACCTACAACGCTGCTGATGATCTTGGTAATATCGAATACTTCCCTAATACAGAGGGTACAACTAACCATGCGTTCAAGTGGCACTTGACTGCTAAGGAACTTGAGATGTTGACTCATGATCAGGTTAATCCTGTTACTGTAACTCGCTATGTACGTTACATTGGTAAGGCAAAGGCTAAGTATCCTTACATCTATGTTAAGTTGACTTACACCTTGTCACGTATCAATAAGAACCAGACATTCGGTGAGTTGATTCCTGAATACTGGAAGGGACTTGATGGTTCTGAAAATGGTAAGGAAGCTGTTATCTTCGATGTTAAGGAGCCTACAAATGGTGGCGATATCAATGCTATCAGCCGCAAGGTTACTTCTAATTTGAAGGGTAATGTTGCTAAGTTAGTAGGTACTCACAAGTATTACTTCGTTCCTGAGCCTGTTGTTGTTGGTGGTTATACAATCACTCCACAGAGCAGTGCTGCTGATACCAAGTGGAACAAGTTGTTCTGCAAGTATATCACTACAGACTCTCACGTATTCAGCAAGGCTAAGTTGCAGGAAACTCTTGAGGGTTGTGCTATTGACTACGCACAAGGTGCATTCAACAATGTAGATCTCTATGCAGTAAAGGGTACTTCTTATGTTAAAATTGCAACATTGGATCCTTCTACTAGTGAGATTACATTGGAAAAGAATAAAACAACAAAGGCTGTTTTGAATGCGATTGGTTATGAGCCTAAGAATGCTAATATCCAGAAGGAGCTTCGCTCTTGGGTAGGTGTTGTAACTAAGAATACTTGTGATGTAGCTGAGTTTGTTAAGGATGGTATCTTCCTGACATCTTGGGAGCGTCCAATCAACTTGATTGATGTTGCTACAGAGCCACGTATCGATGCTAACACCAATGGTAACGTTATCTACGCTCTTGATCTCTTCAAGTTGTACGATTGGCGTGGTTGGAATACTGCTACTGTTTCTGAGGCAGGTTGTGTAGCTAACCAGAGTAATATGTGGGGTGACCACCTCTGGTTCTGGGGTTACTACAATGTGAAGTCTATCACTATCGATACTACACCTGCTAACGTAGAGACAACTCTTGGCGGTGGTACTTGGACTACAATGGATAAGATTAGTAAGGATGTTCAACTCTTATGCGGTAATAAGAGTGGTGCTGCTACAGATCCTAAGGAAAGTAAAAAGGTAACTTACACCAACAATTTGACTTCTTACAATTCTGCAAGTAAGAATGCTGATTTGGCTGCTTACATGGAGGCTAATAAGGCTAAGTTCGGTACTATCTGGTACTACAACAATGGTGGTAACGTAGAGACCTTCAAGGTAAGAGTTCCTATCACTATCGCTTACGAGTGGGGTGAGTTTACTACTAAGGTTGAGTTCACCATCAAGGGTACTATCGGTGATTAAGACATTTATTGAAAAGGAAATTAATAATTAAGCTCTAATTAGAGGGTGTGCCTAAAAGAGCGGCGCACCCTCTTTTTATTTAAAAATGTGACGGGTATGAAAAAAACTATATTATATTCTCTCTTGGCTATATTGGTCTTCTCATTATGCTCATGCGGTGAGAAAAAGAAAAGTCGCGAACAGCAGGTTGATGAATTCAGAAGCGAATTGACAGAAGAAGATACGGCTGCCATGTTGAACCTTTGTGATGATGCCATGGCGCAACTCAAGGCGAAGGATTATAACGCCGTGCTTGCCAATTTGCATGAATATACCGATTCTACGCAAGAAGTGAAACCTCTCACAGAAGAAACAAGAAAAAGATATCTTAACAAGTTTAAGATGTTCCCTGTATTGGATTATACACGCGTATATTACTCATTCCAGTTGCAAGGCTGCAATGATGTGAAATATGATGTAACCTTTGCAACGGCAAAACAAGCTGGAACCGCTGAACCGGCAAAGACAGCTTATATGTTCAATCCGGTGAAAGTAGACGGCACTTGGAAACTGTGTGTAAAAACGGCTACTGACGAAATAGATATGAACATGCGCTAATAAAACATTTAAACTTACCTATTATGAAGAAATCATTGTTTGTCATATTACTGGCTTGTGTGTCTGCTCCCGGTTGGACTCAGATACAGCGCACTGCTGTATTTGATTTCAGTCAGCCACTCAGCCTTACTCCTTCCATAACTCCACCTGAAGGTAACAGTAATGAAGTTCCCGTTACTGATAATGTTTTCTCTAATGGCGACATCACTATTGATTTTGAATGGGGTAATCAGGGATTGGGTACATCCATCTTAAATTTTACTAATCCCTATACTAAGGAAGTCACTTATTATCTCAAAGTCAGCCAGCAGGCATTGATGAAAGTTCATGCGCCTGGTATTGGACGTCTAGACAGAGTATCTTTCTCCGCAGGTAGTATTGTAGGTGATCTCCGAGTGACAGACGATGAATTAGGGAGTCAGGAAGATGCATACAAAACATGGATTAATGATAAAGAGCAGGATATCCATGACTTAATATACAAAAACAGTTTTTCGAATGCTCAATTAAAAAAGATTACGGTACTCTATACCATGCCGTCTACCATTCTGACTGCTACAGGTGATTTGGAGGATGGCAGTATTTTAGAGTACTTTGAAAACATGCATCTTACATTCGACCGCAACATGTTGGTTAAAGATGCATCCAAAATCACACTCTCTGATGGAACGAGCAGCCAGACGCTTTCAGCTACTGTAAAAGACAATGTGGTAACCTTATCTGTTGCTAGCCGGATAGTAAAGAATGGTACATATACACTTACGGTTCCTGCAAAGAGTTTTGTTGATAAGGAAGGCTTTGAGAACAAGGAAATGAAATTCACTTTTGTCATCAAGGCTCCTTTTAGTCCTGTTTCGATTACTCCTGCAGCGGGTACCATTGAAACTTTACCTCTTACTATTGCCGTAGATTTCGGAGAGAAGGTTGGATATGTAGATGAGGCTGCCAGTGTGAAATTACTGAAAGATGGTAACGACTATCTGACAGCAAAGGCTGTCAAGGCATCTGATACGAAGGTTAATTTTGAAATACAGGGTGCTGCAGGTGCTATCTCAAAGAAGGGTACGTATAAACTTGTAGTTCCTGCTAATGTAGTTTGCAACGACAAGAAGGGCGTTGCCGAATGGGAACGCTACAATAAGGCTTTCGATGTAGAATATGTTGTAGTTGGTTCTGCCGAATACCTGAAAGCTCTGGAATTGTTGCAGAATAATTCGGTGGGCTATCCTAAGGTTACTAGTGCTGCTTATGTCGCTTTGAAAGAAGTTGTCGGGAATGAGGCATCAACAGATACAGAATTCAAGGCTGCTATTGATGCTTATTATAATGAAACGGATGTTCTTCTTCCTGAGAACAAGAAGTGGTATAAGATAGCCAGTGTAAATACGAAGAATGAACGAAAATATCTTGCCGTAAGTGACAACCAGATTCAATTGGTAGACAATATTGATGAAGCTTCTGCGTTTGAGGCGTTAGACCATAGTGGAGTCTTCACCTTGGGTGATGCTGATGACAATATGCTGAATGTCAATGGAGTGACAACTGATGCGGGGGCAGAAGTAAGCAAACTTACAATTGCCAAACTGGATGGCTCTGCTGTACAACTCGAATCGGGTGATGTCTTTGATGCCGACAAAGCATTGGGTACATTCTCATTCAAGGGCTCTTATCCATCAGTAACGGGAAACTCTAGCGTTGCTTATGCTTTGTGTAATCATGCAGACAATAAATATCAGACTGAAGCAGATGTTGTTGCTCCATATTGGCAAAGCAGTCTGACCAGTGCCTTCGCATTTGTTGAGGTTGAAAAACCTGCAGCAGCTATCAAGACCGTAGAGACTGCTTACAAGTTGACACCTGCAATAGTAGAAAGCAATGCTGATCTCCTGACTCTTTCTTTTGATGGGTTGAGTCATGTTACAGTAATGAGTGATGCCGATGCCTACATCACTGATGAGAAGGGTGAGCGTGTGAAGAACGTTACCTTTACTCCGGTAACAGGAAAAGACAATCAGTTTACTGTTGCGTTGACTGACTTGGCAAAGGCTAGCTATCAGTTGGTAATCCCAGAAGGAACCTTCCATTATGAAAAGAATAATAAGGAAGTAAAGACGCAGGCTATCAAAGAAAACTTTACAATAGGAAAGGGCGGCTCTCCTGAAGATCCAAACCTTCACTACGATTATTCTATATACCAGCAGTTGCCTAATACATCTGTAACTCAAAAGGATGTTGCATTGAATGGATTCATGATTAAAAACATAGGATACTATGATGGTTTGGTTGCTAATCCTGATAGAGAAGTGAGACTTGCAGTTTACGACAACAACAAGACGATTCGTACAGGACACTTTGAAAGCTATGTAGATCCGGAAGATCCGACAACGCCGACATTGCTGTTAGTCTTTGATACACCGCTAAGAGAAGGTGAGTTGAAAGCCGATCTTTACGCTATCGTAATTTTGAAGGGAACCTTCGGAGATATAAACTTTGGAAAGTTCCTTGAGGACAAGACCACAACCCAAGCCAGTGACTGTCATACTAACCCAAGAATGACGATTTCAATCGAAGTAGACAATGATAAGGCTACTGGTATCGGACAAGTTGTGAATTCTACTGAGAAGAACAATGTAATCTATGATGTCCAGGGACGTAAGGTAAAGCAGATGAACCGTTCTGGTATCTACATTGTGAATGGAAAGAAATTCGTAAAGAAATAAAATTTAATGTAGAAAGTTATGAAATCAATTAAACTGCTCATGGCATCAGCCATGCTCGCCATCGGCTCTACAGCCGCTATGGCGCAAGCATCCTACACAGACAAGGATGGAAACGAATATCAGTTTAAGCGTCACTGGTTTCTGGATATTCAGGCTGGTGGGCAATATACTGTGGGTGAGGCAAGCTTCTCTGACTTGCTTTCTCCTAACTTCCAGGGTGCCATCGGCTACCAGTTCTCTCCTGTTTTCGGACTTCGTGGTCAGATGAACGGTATCTGGAGTAAGGGCGGATGGAACGGATACAAGGCTACCAAGGACGGTACTCCGTATACCGCTAGCTACAAATGGAAATATGTAGCTCCGGGTGTGGACTTCATGGTCAACCTCTCTAACCTCTTCTGTGGCTGGAACCCGAACCGCGTGTTCAGCGCTACTGCCTTCGTAGGTGGTGGTATCAACTGGGCAGGAGCTAACCAGGAAGTAAACGACCTGGCTGCTAACATCAAGAATCAGAGCAACTATCTGCTGGAATATCTCTGGCAGGGAAAGAAGGTTCGTCCTTACGGCAGAGCCGGTATCGACCTGGAATTCAAGGTAAGCAAGGCTGTGAGCATCATGCTCGAAGGCAATGCCAACATGATTTCAGACAAGTACAACTCTAAGAAGGCAGACAACCCTGACTGGTACTTCAATGCACTGGCAGGTGTACGCATCAACCTGGGCAAGAGCTATACCAAGAAGGCTAAGCCGGTAGAGGAACCTGCTCCGGCACCAGCTCCTAAGCAGGAATATGTAGCTCCTAAGCCAGAGCCTAAGCCAGCTCCTGTAGAGAAGAAGGTAGAGGAGATTCGCCGTGACATCTTCTTCACCATCAATTCTTACAAGATTGCTCCTGCTGAGGATGCTAAGATCCGTGAGGTGGTTGACTTCCTGAACAAGAACACAGAGGCAAAGGTTGTAGTAACCGGTTATGCTGACAAGGGTACAGGCACTGACGTCATCAACGACCGCATCGCTGCCAAGCGAGCAGCAGCTGTGGTTTGGATGCTGACAAAGAAATATAATATACCTTCAGAGCGCATTACAGAAGAATCTAAGGGTGCACGTGTGCAGCCTTTTGCAGAAAACGCAGAGAACCGTGTAACGATCATGATCGCTAAGTAGTACGGTAAGTTTATAATGCGACAATCAATTATTTTAATTGGTGGCGGGGCATCCTCAGGGGTGCCCCGTTTTTCGTTCAGATATCCCTTCCTTCTCCTGCTCATTTGTTATTTTTTCACCATTTCTTGCAGTTTCTCAATATTTTGTTGTACCTTTGCAACGTATTAAAAAATAAGCGATTATGGGACGAGCTAAAAGAATACCTTACGGAGTGTCTGACTTCATCGACATCATAGAGAGAAATCAATATTATGTCGATAAGACCATGTATATACCTAAGTTAGAGGATGAGCCTGATGCCTTGTTCTTTATTCGCCCTCGCCGTTTTGGCAAGAGCTTGTTTATCAGTATGCTGAGGGCTTATTATGACATCAAACGTAAAGATAAGTTTGATAAGTTGTTTGGCAACCTTTGGATAGGTTCGCATCCTACAGAAAATCAGGGAAAGTATCAAGTCTTGTTTCTTGATTTCTCCAAGATAGGAGGTTCGATAGATCAATTGGAAGAAAACTTCAATGCCTATTGCAATGAATGTATTGATAGCTTTATCGAAACTTATCAGGAGTATTATCCCGAACGAGTAGTGGAAAGTGTGTTGAAGGCAAAAACTGCTGCCAGAAAGTTGAATGCCATTGGGATTGCTGCAGAGAAAAAGAATCTTCCACTTTATCTTATAGTAGATGAGTATGACAACTTTACCAATGTTGTGCTCAATGAGCAGGGGGAGGAAGTGTATACGGCTCTTACCCATGCCAGCGGTTTTTATCGGGAGATTTTCAAGGTGTTTAAGGGAATGTTCTCTAAAATCTTTATGACAGGCGTAAGTCCTGTTACACTGGATGATTTGACCAGTGGATTCAACATAGGATGGCATATCTCTACCAAGCCTGCCTTTAATCAAATGCTTGGTTTCTCTACCGAAGATGTAAGAGATCTCTTCACTTATTATAAGGAGAATGGGGAAATTCGACCGGATAGTGATGTGGAGGCTATCATAGAAGAGATGAAACCATGGTATGACAACTATTGTTTCTCTAAGAGTGCGTTGAAGACTCAGAGTAAGGTTTTCAACAGCGATATGGTGTTCTATTATTTGCGAAATTATCGTGAGACAGGTGAAGGTCCAGAGAATATGATGGACCCTAATACCAAGACAGATTATGGCAAGATGAAGAAATTGCTGCAGCTTGATAAACTGGATGGCGACCGTAAGGGTGTTCTGCGTACCATCATCGAGAATGGAGAAATAATAGGTAATATTGAGGAAAGTTTTCCTGCCAAATTGTTAGTAAGACCACAGATATTTATCAGTCTTCTGTTCTATTATGGAATGTTGACAATAAAGGGAACACGCGGAGACCAGCTGGTGCTTGGCATTCCAAATAATAATGTTCGCAAGCAATACTATACCTATCTGCTGGAGCAATATGACGAAGTCTGTGCGGTAGACGAAATAAGTCTTAAGTCTTTGTTTACCGATATGGCTTTTGATGGTCAATGGAAACCTGCGCTGGAGTTTATGGCACAGGCTTATGCCAAGGTCTCTTCCGTTAGAGATAGCATAGAGGGTGAACGTAATCTGCAAGGTTTCTTTATGGCATATTTGAATCTGAACAGTTACTATTATACGATGCCGGAATTGGAATTGAATCATGGATATTGTGACTTTTTCCTGTTGCCAGACCTGACTCATTACGATACCAAGCACAGTTATATCATAGAACTGAAGATGCTATCAAAGAAAGATTTTGGGGCTACGGCTGATAACGGTAGACAAACCAAGGCGGAAGAACAATGGGAGCAAGCTGTGGAACAAATAAACCGATATGCCGATGCTCCAAGAGTAGAAGCTTTGCGCCAAGGAACTCAACTGCATAAGATAATTATGCAGTTTGAGGGTTATCAGTTGAAGAAGATAGATGAAATTGATTAAAGAAGATAAGCATTTTGTCTCTTAAACTCTGGGTTTTGGTTAATTTTACATCTTTTTTTCCTCATTCTCATTATTTTGTTGTACCTTTGCAGCTAAAATAATAATAAATTGCAAGAAAATGGGAAAGATTATATTGACGGGCGACCGTCCTACAGGTAAACTTCACCTGGGTCATTACATCGGCTCTCTGCAGCGCCGAGTACAACTTCAGAACGCTGGCGACTTCGACAGAATGTTCGTTTTCATGGCAGATGTTCAGGCTTTGACTGATAATGCCGACAATCCTGAGAAGATTCGACAGAACATTACAGAGGTGGCTCTTGACTATCTCTCTGCGGGCCTCGACCCACAGAAGTGTACACTCTATATCCAGAGTATGATTCCAGAGTTGGCTGAGTTGACTACCTATCTGATGAACCTCATCAGCGTATCTCGTGTTCAGCGTAACCCAACCGTGAAGACTGAGATTAAGATGCGTAACTTCGAGGCAAACATTCCGCTCGGTTTCTTCTGCTATCCTGTGAGTCAGGCTGCCGACATCACCGCTTTCAAGGCTACAACCGTGCCTGCCGGTGAGGACCAGGAGCCTATGCTGGAGGTAACCCGCGAGTTGGTTCGCCGCTTCAACCAGACTTATGCGCCTGTATTGGTTGAGCCAGAAATCCTGCTTCCAGAGATTGCCTGCTGCCGTCGTCTTCCAGGAACCGATGGTAAGGAGAAGATGAGCAAGAGTCTCGGAAACTGTATCTACATGAGCGATGATGAGAAGACCGTTTGGAAGAAGGTGAAGAAGATGTCTAATGGTGAGCCACGTATGAGCATGGAAGAGCCGGGACATCTGGAGGGTAATGCCGTGTTCACCTATCTCGAGGCATTCTCTACTCCTGAGGACTTCGCTGAATTCTGGCCTGAGTTCAAGACATTGGATGAGTTGAAGGAGCAGTATGTGAAGGGTGGCATCGGTGACGGCACCTGCAAGAAGTTCCTGAACAGCGTCATCAACAAGATGCTTGACCCAATCCGTGCCCGTCGTCATGAGTTTGAGCAGGATATTCCTGAGGTATTCAACATCCTGAAAAAGGGTAGCGAGGATGCCCGCGAGTTTGCAGCCCAGACCATGGACGAGGTTCGCAAGGCTATGCGTATCGACTATTTCAGCGATGCTGCCTATATTGAGGAGCAGGCGGCGAAATTTAAGGTTTGATGATGATGTAAAAGATAGAAATATAAAGTGAAAAGGCAAAAGTTATCGTCAGCTGGTAACTTTTGTCT
>JAJXBQ010000102.1:0-11198 GCA_021640525.1 Segatella copri | reverse complement strand
TAACTAACTTATTATCAACTATTCATTACTTTTCAGTTTGCAAAATTACGAGTTTTTTTCTTATAAAATAAATTTTTTCAGAAAAATAATAACGTAAACGTTTGCGCTTTCGAAAGAAATTGTTATCTTTGCAAAGAATTCACTAACTTTGCTGTCGGAAAGACAAAATATGCAGAATTTGTGGATACAAAAATGTATGTCAATAATAAGCGTAAACTAACAAATGAAACAACGAAGAACATCTTTGAAAGACCTCGCCGATCAACTTGGCGTCAGCATAGCAACTGTATCTAGAGCCCTGCGAAACAGCCATGAAGTGGGTGAGGAGATGACTCAAAAGGTGAAAAGCCTTGCCAAGGAACTCAATTATCGACCAAACCCCTTTGCACAGAGCCTCAGAAAAGAAGCACCTAGGGTGATTGGTGTAATTGTGCCAAACCTGGTGACTCATTATTATGCTGCCGTGCTGGATGGTATAGAAGATTATGCCGTAAAGAATGGTTATTCGGTAATCAGCGCCAATAGCCACGAAAACACAGAACACGAGAAGAGAGCGGTAGAAAACTTCCTGAATATGCATGTGGAAGGCATCATCGCCTGTCTGGCACAGGATACGGTCGACTATTCTCATTTCGAGCAGTTGCATAAGATGGGAGTTCCACTGGTGTTCTTTGCCCGTTGTTGCTTAGAAGATAAGTTCTCCCAGGTAGTAGGTAATGGAGATGTTGCCGCCCAAGAGGCTACCCAGCATATGATAGATACCGGTTCGCGCCGCATCGCCTTCATCGGCGGTCCAAACCATCTTGATATGGTGCGCCGCAGAAAACACGGTTATCTGGAGGCTCTGAGAGAGAACCGCATCCCTATCGACCGTGACCTCGTAGTCTGCGACAAAATCGATTTCGATGTGGCCCGAAACGCTACCCTCCGTCTCCTCGAAAAGGAGGACCGACCTGATGCCATCCTCGCCTTTAACGATATTATCACTTATGCCGCCTTCGATGCTATCAAGGAAAAAGGGCTCCGCATACCAGAGGATGTTGCTATCATCGGTTTTACCGATGGTGATACTGCTGCCTTCGTTACGCCGAAACTCTCGGCTATCATGGACAAGGCACACGAACAGGGAACCACAGCCTGCGATCTACTCATGAGAAGTATCAATGGAGATGATAGAATCTACAAAAAAGTGGTACCGATGATACTGAAAATACGCGAAAGTTCTGAAAAAAACGACGTGAAATTAAAACTACCATAGAAATAAAATATCTTTTCAGATAAATATATATAAACCTACGATTATGATGATTAAAAAACAAAACTACTTGAAACATGCCATCGTGCTGTTTCTGCTCTTGCTGCTCATGCAGCCGGGTAGGGCATGGGCTGCCTATGAAAACGTAGAATTCAGCAGCCTCACCAATCATGATGGACTTACGAACAGTCAGGTGGGTGCCATTCTCAAGGACACCAGAGGCTACATCTGGTTCGGTACCCAGTCGGGACTGTGCCGCTTTGACGGCTTCCGTATGAAAACTTTCTATTATAGCAACACTGATGATAAGTCGCTGCCTAACAATTCGGTAGATGAACTTCAGCAAGACTATGATGGAAATATCTGGGTGCATACCTCTGTGGGTTACTGCATCTACAAATATGATGAAGAGCAGTTTGAGCGCAAACCGGAAGAATGGCTCAAAAACATCCATGTGCAGGGACCTCCTTATAAACTCCTGATAGATAAGGATAAGAACATGTGGATAGCTGTCTACGGACAGGGACTCTTCTTTCATAATGCCAAGACCAAAAATACTTATCTTTTTAAATTTACCAAAAAGGCTCAGCCGGGCTGTCTGAAAGAGGAAAATATCAGTAAAATAACCGAGGTTGACGGCGATGCGCTCATTACCTATGGTGATGGTACAATCTGCCGTGTCAACGGACAGAAACAGAAGGTTCTCTGGTACAATTCCTTCCTTGCTAACCATAAAGCTGCCGGTGATAATGGTGCCTATACTTTCTATGATGGTATAGGAGGTTTTTGGGTTTCAGTAAGTAATGCCAATTACGTGTATCAGTCTAAAACCGGAAAATGGACCGATGCCCGTTCTTATCTTACAAACATGGGCATAGCTATTCCTTGCCCAACCCGTATTCTGATGCGTGATATTGCCCGCGATAAGGCAGGCAATCTTTGGGTGGCTTCCGACCATAACGGTCTCTTCTTCGTTGATTTCAAACGCAAAATCTGCCGTCAGTATGTTCATTCCGAAGCAAAGGGAAGTATCGTTGACAATTCCCTGCAGAAGGTTTATGTGGATGATGAGGGAGCTATCTGGGTAGGTAGTTACAAGAACGGCGTGGCCTATTATTCGCCTGCCGCTCAGAAATTCACAACTATTCCGCTTGGTGATGTGTGTACAATCACGCAGGATCTGAATGGTAATCTCTGGTGCGGAACCAATGATAGCGGTATTGTTTGCTACAGTCCGCTTACCGGACAGAGCTGGCGATTCTCACAGGCTGAAACCGGTTTGGCTTCGGATATTGTGGTCAGCAGCGTAACCATGGCTGATGGTACGATGTATTTCGGTACCTTCAATGGTGGACTTGCCCAATATAAAAACGGCAGATGGAAGAGTTTTCAGGCAGCTCCTGGCGGACTTGCCAATAACAGCGTCTGGTGTCTTGCCGAAGATCCGTATCATCGCCTGATTATCGGAACCTTGGGCTCAGGTTTCCAGATTTATAATCCTGAAAGTGGTAAGTTTACAACCTACAATGTTCAGAATTCGGGTATTACCAGCGATTTTATCAACTCGCTCTTCCTGCCGAATAAAGATGAAATTCTGATAGGTCATTCGCAGAACTATTCTATCTTTAATTTCGGAACCCGAAAGGTAACCAATGTGAATACAACCAAGGACGGACAGCCTTTCCCGAGTCCTTCCCTGAATTACATGATGAAGGATAGCCGAGGCATCTTGTGGATGGCTTCGCCTGCGGGCGTCACCATGTATGATGAGGCTTCAGGACAGTTGGAGTCAATCAATGACCTCAATGGTACGCAGGGTACGGTAGGCTGTATGGTGCTCGAAGATAAGCAGCATAACATCTGGCTGGTTTCTGAATTTATCGTTACCCGTGTTACGCTGACCAAGAATAATCAGGGCAAATGGGACATCACGATGATCAGTTTCAATTCGCTCGATGGCTTGCAGAGCCGCCAGTTTAACCAGCGTTCTGCCTGTCTGATGAGAAATGGAGCCATCGCCATCGGCGGTCAGGATGGTATTAATATCATCAATCCTGCCAAGATCCTTCCTGCTCAGAAACATGCAAAAGTCTTGTTCAGCGGTTTCGTACTCTTCGATCATCCGCTGAAGGCAGGTGAGGAGTTTGAAGGAAGAGTGCCTCTGGCTAAATCGCTTGATACAAACCCAGAACTGGATCTCAGCTATAAGGACAAGGCGTTTACCATACAGCTGGCTTCCGACCAGGTAAGTATTCCTGCCCGCTGCCGCTTCCTCTATCGCATGAAAGGGCTTGACGACAAATGGATGCTGACACCGGAGGGACGTCCGGAGGCTACCTTTACCAATCTCTCTTCAGGCAGTTATGTCTTGGAGGCAAAGGTGGTGAATGCAGATGGTAGTGTGAGCGAAGAGGTGAGCACGCTGAAGATTCATATTCACCCGCCTTTCTATCTCTCTATATGGGCGTTCATCGTATATATTATATTAATAGGTGTAGCTTTCTATCTCTACCGTAAACGCATGCTCGAAAAGCAGCGTGTTAAATTCGAACTCCAGAGCAAGGAAGACAGTATCAAGAAGACCAAGGAGTTGAACGAACTCAAACTCAACTTCTTCACCAATGTGAGTCATGAACTCCGTACTCCGCTCACCCTGATTATCTCGCCGCTGGTTAGTATGATCAGAGAAGAAAGAGATGAGTCTAAACGCAGAAAGCTGGAGATGATTCATCGCAATGCTACCCGTTTGCTCAATCTGGTAAACCAGATTCTCGACTTCCGCAAGATAGACCAGAACAAGGAAAAACTTAACCTGTCGCATATCGACATTGTGAGCTTCGTTGACAATATCTGTACTTCGTTCCGTACTTTGGCAAACAGCAAAGTAACGCTTGCCTTCGATTCTACGGTGCCTAGTCTGCAGATGTCGTTTGATGCTGATAAGGTAGGAAAAATCGTGAATAACCTCTTGAGCAATGCCTATAAGTTTACGCCAGATGGAGGATTTATCACCGTTTCTCTGAGTGTTGCACTCCGCCAGCGTGTAGGAGACAAGGATTCGGATATGCTCCGCATCTCAGTATCTGATACGGGTAAGGGCATCAGCGATAAGGAGAAGGAACATGTGTTTGAGCGTTTCTATCAGGTTAATGGCACTGAAATGCAGCCGCAGGGTGGTAGCGGAATAGGCCTGAACCTGGTAAAGAAGTTTGCCGAACTGCATGGCGGTAAAGTAGATGTTACAGATAATCCAAGCGGAGGAACCATCTTTATGGTAGACCTTCCGATAGAGAGCAGTACCACCTCCAATTCTACGGCACATCTCGGTTCTCTGCGTGCAGCCCCTATCATAACCACGGTGCATCAGGCTACTGATGAGGATCCGGATGCAGGTAAGAACGTTCTCTACGGAATGAGTAAACATGCGCACCAGCCTGGAGAATCGATGATCAAGAAGCCGGTAGTGCTCCTCGTTGACGACAGTGAGGACTTCCGTGAGTTTATGAACGAAGTATTGACAGACTATACGGTTGTTGAGGCTGTCAATGGTCAGGATGCCTGGAACAAGATCATCGACCGTCGTCCAGACATCATCCTGAGCGATGTGATGATGCCTGTGATGGATGGTAACGAACTCTGCCGTATGTGTAAGGACAATGACGAAACTACAGCCATACCTTTCATCATGCTCTCAGCCCGTATGGGAGATGAGCAACGCAAGGAAAGTCTGAAGTGTGGTGCTGACGAGTATATTGCCAAACCATTCGATATAGATATGTTGAATCTCTGTATTCTGAACCTCTTGAAGAAACGCAAAAATGTGAGCACAGAATATGTAATAACAGAGGCCGACCGCAAATTTATTGATGAGGTGAATGCTTATATCCGCGACAATATGAGCAATCCTGAAACATCGGTAGAATCGCTCAGTACTCATCTTAGCATTTCGCGCGTACAATTATATAAACGCATGATTTCGCTGACGGGTATTACACCTTCTGAGTATCTCAGAACCAAGCGTATCAAATTTGCAGAGCATCTGCTGCGCTCGGGCGACTTGAACATCAGTGAAATAGCCTATAAGGTGGGATTCAATAATCCACGTTATTTCACTAAATACTTCCAAGACGCGTATGGCGTTACGCCGTCTCAATATCGTAAGAATCTGTCAGAATCAGAGTAGTTTACGCTTCTAGTTAACATTTTATACACATACAGATAACATTTGCGCACAAAGATACGGGAAATTTCTCGTATCTTTGCCGCAAATTTTTAAACTTTCCTTTAAACGTATAAAATGAGACTAACTAAAACATTATTGATTTCAGCAGTGCTGCTGATGAGTGCCACAGGTATGCAGGCAGCAGGTTTCAACCAGAATGGTAATTATCTCACTGTTCAGTTGAAGCAACACCAGAATTTTGGTCCTAGTCAGATTCGCCTCCAGGTGGTGAGCGATAAGATTATCCGTGTTCAGGCTACAGCCGAACAGAGTTTCCGTAATAAACAGAGTCTGATTATTGTGCCTCAAAACAGCAAGGCAAAGTATAAGGTGGAAGAGCAGGGAGACAATCTCATCATTACCACTGCAGCTATGCGTGCTGTCATGAATGAGGCTACGGGTCAGATTACCTTCTATGACCTGAAAGACAATGTCCTTCTCAATGAGGTTGCACAGGGCGGAAAGACTTTCAAGCCGTTCACTGTGCCTGACCGTGAAATAGGTGTAGACATTGCCAAGGTTCCTGAAGCACAGAAGCACGGATGGTCATGGCGTGCGCTCTTCAACTCTCCTGATAACGAGGCGTTCTATGGTCTCGGTCAGCATCAGAGTGAGGAACTCAATATGAAGGGCAAGAACGAAGACCTCTTCCAGTATAATACCAAGGTGAGTGTGCCTTTCGTCATCTCTAATAAAAACTACGGCATCCTCTGGGATTCTTATTCTTATTGCCGTTGGGGTAATCCGGAAGATTATCTCCAGCTCAACCGTGCCTTCAAACTCTATGATAAGGATGGTAAGGAAGGTCAGCTGACAGGTACTTATGTGGACAAGAACGGTAAGAAGATTGTTCGGGGCGAAGATAGCATTTACTTTGAGTATGCAATGCCTGAGGCTTCTGAGATTTGCAACAAGACCGACAAGGGCGGTATTCAGAACCTGCCAAAGGGCTTCGCGCTGAATGGTTCCAAAGTGGTGTACGAGGGTTATGTAGAGGCTCCAACCAACAGCTTCTATCAGTTTATCCTCTATTATGCCGGTTACATGAAGATTTATATCGACGGTAAACTGGTTGTGCCTGAGCGCTGGCGTACAGCCTGGAATCCGAACTCTTATAAGTTTGAAACTCCAATCAAGAAAGGCGTAAAGACTCCTATCCGCATCGAGTGGCAGCCAGATGGTGATGTTTC
The DNA here is from genome assembly GCA_021640525.1 of Segatella copri. Taxonomy (GTDB): domain Bacteria; phylum Bacteroidota; class Bacteroidia; order Bacteroidales; family Bacteroidaceae; genus Prevotella; species Prevotella copri_S. Next base: position 4,531 of record JAJXBQ010000102.1, on the reverse strand, counting down.
CTACTGCGGACTTCGCGTAGCAGCTCCTCGTTCTGAGGCAGAGAAGAACCAGTTGAGCATCTGGAGTGAAATGTCGCCGGATATGGACTATTATTTCATTGCCGGTCAGAATCTCGATGAGGTGATTTCCGGTTACCGTACGCTTACCGGCAAGGCTTCGCTTTATCCTAAGTGGACCCTCGGTTTCTGGCAGAGCCGTGAGCGCTATCAGAGCAGCAAGGACATCGAGGACAACATGAAGAAGTTCCGCGACCTGCATATTCCTGTAGACAATATCGTTCAGGACTGGAACTACTGGAAGCTGGATTCATGGGGAAGTCATGAGTTTGAGGCTGCCCGCTATCCAAACCCACAGGCTATGCTCGACAGCGTACATGCGATGAACGGAAGATTCATGATTTCCGTATGGCCTAAGTTCTATGATACGGTCAAGAATTATAAGGAACTCGACAGCAAGGGCTGGATGTATCATCAGGCTATCAAGGATGATATTCACGACTGGCTCGGCTTCCGCGGTTCATTCTATGATGCCTATTCTGACGGTGCCCGCAAGATGTTCTGGCGCCAGATGGACGAGAATCTTTATACCAAGTATAAGTTCGGAGTCGATGCCTGGTGGATGGATGCATCAGAACCAAACGTTCGTGACTGTACCCCGATGTGGTACCGCAAGGCTCTTTCCGGTCCTACAGCCCTCGGTACATCTACCGAATATTTCAATGCTTACAGCATCGTGAATGCTGATGCTATCTATAACGGACAGCGCAGCGTGAACCCTAACCAGCGTGTCTTCCTCCTGACCCGTTCGGGCTTTGCAGGTGAACAGCGCTACAGTACGGCTACCTGGTCTGGCGACATTGCTACCCGTTGGGAAGATATGCGTGCCCAGATGACAGCCGGTTTGAACTATTCTATGGCAGGTCTGCCTTTCTGGGGAATGGACCAGGGCGGTTTCTGTGTAGAGAACCGCTATGTGGCTGCCCAGCAGGAGTTCGATAAGACCGGTAAGGAGAATGCTGACTTGAAGGAATGGCGCGAGTTGCAGGCGCGTTGGAACCAGTTCGGTTGCTTCGTACCTCTTTATCGTACTCATGGTCAGTGGCCTACCCGTGAGGTCTGGAACATTGCTCCGGCAGATCATCCTGCTTATAAAACCATCGTTGCATACGATAAACTCCGTTACCGCCTGATGCCTTACCTCTACAGTATGGCGGGTATGGTTCATTTCAAGGACTATACGATGATGCGTGGATTGGTGATGGACTTCAACGGCGATGACAATGTTTACGACATCAAGGATCAGTGGATGTTCGGTTCAGCTCTCATGGCTTGTCCTGTAGGCGAGTATCAGAAGTACAGCCGCAATGTTTATCTTCCTAAGCAGAAGGGCTGGTATGATTTCTATACAGGCAAGCACTATGCCGGTGGACAGACAATCGTAGCCGATGCGCCTTTCGATAAGATTCCGGTCTTTGTTCCAGAGGGTTCTATTCTTCCTGTGGGTCCAGAGATGGAGTGGAGCGATCAGAAGAAGGCTGAACTCATCGATCTCTATGTCTATGCTGGCAAGGACGGTTCTTATACACTCTATGAGGATGAGGGAACCAACTACAACTACGAGAAGGGTAAGTATGCTATGATAGACTTCAAGTATAATGATGCTCAGAAGACTGTTACTATCGCTGCCCGTAAGGGTTCTTTCGACGGTATGCTCCAGAAGCGTCGCTTCAATATCGTACTTGTTAGTGATAACAACCAGCAGGGCATCAGCCTCGCCAAGGCGCCTAAGGGCAAGATGGTGAAGTATGCTGGTAAGGCAGTTACTGTAAAACTGAAGTAATATGAAGAAAATATTTGCTTTAGCAATCTTTCTATTGGGCGCTCAGTCGTTGAGCGCCCGTGATCGCCAGTCTTTTGATAAAGGCTGGCTTTTCACTTTAGCAGATAGTGCCGGAATGTCAAAGTCTGATTATTCAGACCGGCATTGGCGAAGTTTGAATCTTCCTCACGATTGGGCGATAGAGGGCGATTTCTCTCCTTCGAATCCTTCGGGAGCCAGTGGTGGTGCACTGCCGGGCGGCGTCGGATGGTACCGTAAGCATTTCTCGGTGAATCCGAAGGAAAAGTATGACCGGTTTACCATCACCTTTGATGGAGTATATATGAATTCTACCGTGTATATCAATGGTCATAAACTCGGAACCCGTCCTTACGGATACAGTACATTCGAGTATGATCTTACACCTTATATTAATAAGAAGGGTGATAATGTCATTGCTGTGAAGGTAGACAACAGCGACCAGCCTAACAGCCGCTGGTATTCCGGTTGCGGTATTTACCGCCATGTTTGGCTCACCAAAACCATGAAATCTGCTTATATTCCCCAATGGGGACAGTATGTGGCAACTTCTCCACAGGGTGATGTCAGGGTGAAAGTGGATTTCGCTGCTTCCGGTAATAAGATGAAACTCTCTGTCCGTAATACAATCTATGATGCTGCAGGGAAGATCGTTGCCAAGAGTCAGGGTGTTCAGGAACAGAAACTCAAGGTGAAGAATCCGCATCTCTGGGACATCGGAAAGGGATATCTCTATACTGTCAAGAGCGAGCTGTTAGTAAATGGGAAGGTAGTGGATGTTGCTACGACAACTGCCGGTTTTCGTGATGTGAAGTTTGATGCAAGGAAGGGTTTCTTCCTCAATGGCAAGAATCTCAAGATAAATGGTGTCTGTGAGCATCATGATTTCGGTTGCCTGGGTGCTGCTGTTAATGAAGATGCGATGCACCGTAAGCTTACCATCCTTCGCGATATGGGCGTGAACGCTATCCGAAGCAGTCATAATCCTCCGGCACCAGAACTCCTGAATATGTGCGATTCGATGGGCATCCTCGTGATGGACGAGAGTTTCGACATGTGGCGCCGCAAGAAATCGAATGGCGATTATGCCCGTTTCTTCGATGAATGGCATAAGAAAGACCTGTCTGATCTCATCAAGCGTGACCGTAACCATCCAAGTATCATTATGTGGAGTATCGGTAATGAGGTTCTCGAACAATGGTCGAATGCGGCTGCTGATACGCTCAGTCTGGAGCAGGCTAACCTGATTCTGAATGCCGGTCATGATGCTTCAACTTTGGCACATAGTGATGAACTGAGTGTCAATTCGCTTCTTACCCAGCATCTGGCAAAAATCGTGAAAGAGTATGATCCTTGGGGCTATCGCCCTGTTACTGCTGGCTGCAATGAGCCTGATCCGAAGAATCACCTCTTTAAGAGTGGGGCTATTGATGTAATAGGTTTCAATTATCACCATCAGTGGGTGAAGGATGTGCCAAAGAATTTCCCTGGCAAGCCTTTCATTCTGTCGGAGAGTGTTTCTGCCTTGCAGACTCGTGGCTACTATATGATGCCTAGCGACAGCATTTATACTGCGCCAAAGGAATGGTGGTTGCCTTATACCGATCCTTCGTTTATGTGTTCGGCTTATGATAATTTCCATGCCTCATGGAGTAGTACCCACGAAGAAACCTGGGATGTGGTGAAGCATAACGACTTTGTGGGCGGACAGTTTATCTGGACCGGTTTCGATTATATCGGTGAACCTACTCCTTATGCTTATCCTGCCCGTAGCAGTTATTTTGGCATTATCGATTTGGCGGGTCTTCCAAAAGACAGCTATTATATGTATCAGAGTGAGTGGAGTCAGAAAGATGTGCTTCATCTCTTCCCTCATTGGAACTGGCTGCCGGGACAGACCATCGACATGTGGTGTTATTATAATCATGCCGATGAGGTAGAACTCTTTATCAATGGCAAGAGTCAGGGCATCCGCAAGAAGACTGTCTATGGTGCAAAGAACGAAGGCGATGCTTTCAGAAAGAGTACTGAATATCATGTGATGTGGCGCGTAAACTTTGAACCGGGAGAAGTAAAGGTTGTAGCCAGAAAGAATGGTAAAGTTCTTAGAGAGCAGGTCATAAAGACAGCAGGAGCTCCTCATCATCTTGTGTTGAAGAAGACTTATCAGGGCTGTCAGGCTTTTGGCACTTCTGATCCTACCACCTTTGTAGAGGTGAATGTGGTAGATAAAGACGGCAATCTCTGTCCGAACGCAGATAACCAGATTTTCTTCTCTGTCTCAGGAGAACAGGAGGCAAGTGGTCATAGTTTCCTGAAAACGCCAAAGATTCTGGGAACAGATAATGGATGTCAGACTTCTTTGGAGCGTTTCACCGACTCACATCGCAAGGCATTCTTCGGAAAATGTGTCGTTGTGATAAAAGGTAAGGGAACCCTCAAGGCTCAGGCAGTAGACTTAAAGGATGCTTCTGTAGCTTTGTGATTATAGTAATATTCTGAAAAACAAAACATTAAGGAATTATATTGCGAAGAAGGATACACTCTTTCGGTGTATCCTTTTTTCGCTCTTAAAAACGAAAAAGGTTTTGAAGCATTGGGACCCAAGGGATTTGGGTATCTCTATTATACTAGTAATAGAAATTTAGCTTCAAAACCTGCGGCAAAGATACA
>JAJXBQ010000381.1:0-1764 GCA_021640525.1 Segatella copri | reverse complement strand
TCATTGCGAATGCGAAGCTGCGGATTGAATCACCACCGAGGATGAAGATACACAGCAATACGATCAACGTACTCAATGAAGTATTGATGGTACGAGCCAGTGTAGTGTTCAGAGAGTCGTTGAACAACTGACGCTTGTCACGTTTCGGATACAAGCCGAAGAACTCACGTACACGGTCGAAGATTACCACCTTATCATTAATAGAGTAACCGATAGCCGTCAGGATAGCACCGATGAATGTCTGGTCGATTTCCAGTGAGAACGGAACGATACCCCACAACAATGAGTAAGCACCGATAATCATGATCGTATCACAAGTCAGAGCTACGATAGAACCGATACTGTAAGCGATGTTGCGGAAACGGATCAAGATATACAGACCGATAGCGATCAGAGCCAGAACAACTGACCATACGGCACCAGTCTTGATATCATCTGCGATACTCGGACCCACTTTCTGTGAACTAACGATACTACCACCTGTGTGATTGTCACGGTCGATGAAAGTAGCCAGTGTGATGTTCTGTGTCAGCAACGGCTTCAGTGTTTCGTATAAGTATGATTCGATCTCAGAGTCTACATTGTTACCTTCGTCTGCGATACGGTAGTTGGTACTGATACGTACTGTCTTCTTGTCTGTACCGATAGCGATCACATTTACATTTACATCTTCACCAAACTTGTCAGCGATCAGTTCACGAACTTGTTCCGGTTCTACCGGATTCTCGAATTGTACCTTGAAGTTACGTCCACCGGTGAAGTCAATACTTTGACTTAAACCACGCAATGCAAACGAACCGATACAAACAAGGATAATAGCGCTTACGATGATCAGTGATTTCTTATTGGTTCCCATGAAGTCGAAACGGGTATTTACCAGCAAGTTTCTGGAAATCTTGGAAGTAAATGTCAGGTTCAGCCACTTGTCTTTATTCATGAAGTGTTCGTAAACCAGACGAGTCATGAACACAGCAGTGAAGAAGGATACAAGGATACCGATAATCAATGTAGTGGCAAAACCACGGATAGGACCTGTACCGAAGTTGAACAGGATGATACCGGTGATGATAGATGTCAGGTTGGAGTCGAAGATAGCAGAGAAGGCATTTGAATAACCGTCAGCCAATGCTTTCTTCACACCCTTGCCGGCACGAAGCTCTTCTTTTGTACGTTCATAGATAAGTACGTTCGCATCCACCGCCATACCGAGTGACAACACCATACCGGCAATACCGGACATGGTCAGTGCCGCCTGGAAGGATGAAAGGATACCCAGCGTGAAGAAGAAGTTCAGGAACAATGCGCAGTTGGCAACCATACCCGGGATGAAGCCATACATGGAACACATATAGATCATCAACAGGATCAAAGCTACAACGAATGAGAAAATACCTGCGTTAATAGATTCCTGACCCAGAGAAGGACCTACGATATCTTCCTGTACGATATGGGCCGGAGCCGGCATCTTACCTGATTTCAATACGTTAGCTAAGTCCTTTGCCTGTTCCGGGGTGAAGTGACCTGTAATCTGTGAACGTCCGCCTGTGATTTCAGAGTTTACGTTCGGAGCAGAATATACATAGTTATCAAGAACGATAGCGATAGAACGACCGATGTTCTGCTTGGTCAACTGTGCCCAGCGGCGTGCACCGTCAGAGTTCATGGTCATGCTTACAGCCGGTTTGCTGTATTGGTCGAATTCGTCTTTTGCATCTGTTACTACGTCACCTTCCAACGGAGCTTTGCCGTTACGTTCGGTAGACT
>JAJXBQ010000380.1:0-1765 GCA_021640525.1 Segatella copri | reverse complement strand
GCTGCGAGGATGCCTCCCGCCGCGTTGTACGGATAGTAGGCGCGGAAAGTATGGGGCTTTGTATCTTCGATATAGATGACCTTTCCTTCTGCCTCAAATTTCCCGTTCTTCAGGATGAAAGGCACGTTGCCGTACTGGGTATCGTTGTCGATGTCGGTGATGCCGATACGGTCACCGTTGTCCCAAGTGGTTCCGCTGGCACGGGTGTTTACGCTGATACCACCAGTAAACTGCACGGCTACCTTACCATTTGCTGTTGTAGAAGCTGTATCTTCTGTACTGCATGAAACCATTGCACCTGCTAAGAGTGCAAGGGCGAAAAACTTCGTCATCTTTTTCATATTATCCATATTTTAAAAGTTATTATTATTATTTGGTTTCTACTTCATTGTTGAGGTTTGTCCAACCGTTGATGGTAGCTTCCAGATTCATCTTCGGCTGCATTTCTTCGTACTTGAACCTTAGCTCATACTTTCCACCAACATTCATCTTAGGAGCAGTGATGTCAAACTCCTGCAAGGTCTTGTCTGGGAGCTGTAGTCGGAGATAAATATGAGAGGCGGGGCTTCCCTGTATGGTTGGCATCAGTCGGATGACTTCCGATTTCAGGGTTGATTCCGTAGCCAGGAGGGTAGGGAGTTCCACTTCCGTTGGATCTATGCTCGGCAAACCGTAGTCTCCATCACTGTTCTTCAGTGTAGGGAACAGGCACCAGGCACAATCCAAAGCCTTGCCACTCATCTCTGTGCCTTTCGGTATGTTCTCGATGATGATGGTCAGTTCCGAAAGCACGCTCTTTATAGGGGTTTGCACCACATAGCTGCCTTCCTTGTTATCTATCTTCACATCGGCAACTCCGAAATAGGCATTGTTCCTTACATCCTTAGGATTGGTCAAACCTATCTGAATATTGTTCCAGTTAGTCAAAGCCCTGGTCTGGTCAGTGGTGAAGAATGGCTCTATGAGATTGGTAATAGCCAATATCTGATAATGCCCTTCAGGAAGAGCGAAGCGTTGGCTTGCCACCTCCTGCGCACCGCCATATTGTTTTTCCTCTACAAGCGAACCGTCAGAGGCATTGAATATCCAGAGTTTCACATCCTTCACTTCCGTACCTTGGTCGGCTTCATCTGCCCAAGTGAGCGATACCGACAAGCCGCTTTCTTCCTTGTCATCATGAACATCATGGTCGCAACTTGCCAACAGGCATGGGACGCATAACAGCACCCATAACCAAATATTAAATCTTCTTTTTGCTTTCATTCTCTATCTTGTTTTAGGAGTTACGGATGATGATTGGTAAAAGGCAAGTTGATTCCTAATCTTATGCCACTTTCCCACAAAAAGTTGTTCTTATGCTGATATTCCGGCATTCCATCCATACGTTTGCCAGTAAGACGAGTCAAACCGGAATAGATACCAAGTTTTAAGCAAGAGGTCAGTTGGTAGCCAACTTGCAAGTCTGCGCCATAACCCAAATGCCAGTTGGTAGAACCTTTTATCACTTTGGCATCATCGGCTATAGTCTGAATATCAGCCTTGGTCGTTACAGCATAAATATGAGGTGATACTGCCAAATCCCATCGGCTGTCAGCTGTTTGAGGGAACAACCCGAGGAGGTTGATATTTACTCTGGCTCCATATTGTCCCATAGAGACATGGCTTTTCAGATTGGCATATTCCCAACTGTCCATGCCCAGGACACCTGCCTTGTAAAGCACACCGTCGCTACCCAACCAATAGTTACGTTCTACGCAGCAGTCTT
>JAJXBQ010000379.1:0-1769 GCA_021640525.1 Segatella copri | reverse complement strand
AAATAAAAATGAGTAACTTTGCATCTAGAATCAGAAGAAACAAAACAAGCAAACGAATATGGCATATAAAAATAGAGTTTTTGACGTGCAACTTAAAGCCCATCTTAAAGCAATGGGGGCCGTGCTCATTGAAGGTCCAAAATGGTGCGGCAAAACAACGACAGCCAAGCAGTTGGCAAACAGCGTTATAAGTTTGCAAGACACAGACCATCGCGAGGAATATCTGTCAACAGCCATTACCAAGCCATCATTCTTGCTGGAGGGTAACGTTCCGCGCTTGATAGACGAATGGCAAGATGCGCCAATGCTATGGGATGCAGTGCGTACAAAGGTGGACGAGCGAGGATTGCCTGGACAATTTATATTGACTGGGTCAAATGCAATAGACGACAGTAAAATCCACCATAGCGGAACCGGCCGTATCTCTCGAATGGAAATGCTGCCTATGAGCCTATGGGAATATGGAGAATCTAACGGCAGCGTATCATTGATGGAGATGTTCGACAATCCTCAACAAGAAGTATTTGCCACATCAGAGCTGAGCATAGAAGAACTTATTTTTTCTGCATGCAGAGGAGGTTGGCCTGCTACATTGAATTTAAGCGACGACAAGGCAAAACTGCTTGTCGCTAAAGAATATGTAAAGTCTGTATATAAAAATGACATATCTCGCATTGATGGAGTAAGGAGAAATCAGAAATTGGCGCACATGATTATGAAATCATATGCACGCAATATCTCTACATTGGCAAAAACCACCTCAATCTTGGCTGATGTTACAGCTGATGATGATGTGGAATGCACCCGACCTACGCTTGAAAGCTACATTGAGGCACTTGAGAAATTGTTCGTCATTCAAGACATAGAAGCTTGGTGTCCGTCTATAAGAAGTAAGGCAACTATACAAAGCAGACCGAAACGTGCCTTCTGCGATCCTTCCGTTTCTGTAGCATCACTCAACCTGTCACCAGAAGCCTTGATGACTCAATTAAAGACATTCGGCTTTATTTTCGAGCAGATGTGCGCACGTGATCTCAGAGTGTATTCCGCTTCTCACGACAGTCATTTGTCATACTATCGTGACCGTTATGGACTGGAAGCTGACCTTGTGCTTCATCTTGACGATGGACGCTATGCTCTTATAGAATGTAAGCTTGGCAACCGTGAGATAGAAGAAGGAGCCAAACATCTTTTGGAAATAAAACGACTCATTCAAGAGCATAACAAAACAGAAAAGCAGGTGCCGCTGCGCGAACCCGACTTGATGATTGTTATGACAGGTGGATATATGGCTTACACACGTCCAGATGGAGTCAAAGTAATACCGCTTGCTTGTTTGAAAGATTAAAAAACAGAATAGAATATGGGAACAGCATTACTTGCACTCTGCTTCTGCGCATTGTCGCTCGTCCTCGCTTTGTTTGTGGGCATATCGCCCATAAGCGACAAGGCGAAGGTGAGGTTTATGTATGTTGGTGCTGCGCTATCGTTGATAGCAGTGCCAATCATGAGCCATTACATCGCAGGGCTGAACAATATTGTGGACGAGCTACGCTATCAAGCCGTGCTTGTCTTCATTGTTGCCGTGTGTTGCTACTGCTTCGTCATGGCGAATATGGTGAAGTACAATGTCATGAAGAAAAAGGTGGCAGTACTTGAGGGCACGTTGGAGAAACTCGAACAGGAACGTGCGGCAGCAATTTATGCAGGTCGCACCACAAGGTGCAGCAACGTTTGAACTCGGATCTTTCGATCGCCGGGGTCCTGAT
>JAJXBQ010000378.1:0-1779 GCA_021640525.1 Segatella copri | reverse complement strand
CTGTGGTGCTGCCGCCGACGCTGATGCTGAACATTCTGGCACCAGCTGCAGGAGCAGATGAGTTATCTACCATGTAAGCTCGGAAAGGCTTGCTGCCCACAGACTTTGTTGCAGTTTCCTCCAACAGTTTGGCTGGGTTCATCAACTTGGAGCCCTTCACGATGTAGCAGTTGTTGTCAGTATCCTTGCTGAACATCTTCTGGGTATAGAGACCCTGAAGCTGATAGTTGCCATTAGAGGTTTCTGCAGTCTTTACTTCATTTGCAATCTCCTTGTCGGCTTCAGAGATGCTGAGATTTGTTGCTCCATCCTTCATCTTGATGATAACAGGAGTACCAGCCTCGATGCTTGTCTTTATCTCTTCGAGTTCTACGGTTTCTGTAACATCATCAGCTGAAAGAAGCTTGAAGGCACGGAAGTTCTTGTCGGCGAGAGATACCTCGAATGGCAAGCAGAGCGTTGCCCAGGTAGTGCCTTCCTTCATCTTGCGGCTATAAGATACTGCCTTGGCTGCGAATGGCTCGTAAGCCACGAAGTTCTTGTTGTCGTCAAGAGTGAGATTATCCGTAGCAAGAGTTTCTCCCGCTGCTCCTATCTTCTCATCGCCATTCTTGCCTACCAGCTTGCAGAAATAACCGGTTTTGTAGTTGGCATATTTGTGGGCTGTCTTGCTATCTCTATAGTCTTTGAGGCTTCTGCATGCACTGAACATATTTTCACCCGCTTGTACCTTGCTCGTAACAAACTTTTCGCTGGCGTAGATGGTTGTGAGAGTAGAGCAGTTATTGAACATAAAATCCATATACGTCACATTCGCAGTGTTGAAGCTAGTGAGGTCGAGCGAGGTGAGTCCATTACAACCCCAGAACATGTGCCCCATATTCATCACATTCGCAGTGTTGAAGCTAGTGAGATCGAGCGAGGCGAGTCCGTTACAAGCCACGAACATTTGCCCCATATCCGTCACATTCGCAGTGTTGAAGCTAGTGAGGTCGAGCGAGGTGAGACCGTAACAATACCCGAACATGCCGGACATATTTGTCACATTCCCTGTATTGAAATTAGTGAGGTCGAGCGAAGAGAGCTTTTGACAGCCACAGAACATGACACCCATATTCGTCACATTCTCGGTGTTAAGATTCTCGATGCCCTCTATTGTGGCCAGATTAGTGCAATACCAGAACCACTTATAACAGCTCGTTGGTCTTGCGTCAGCAAACGAAGCATCGAAGACCACTTCCTTGATTTCATCTTTATGCGTAAGCCACCCTGGGTCGGATGCTTCCACATTAAGCGCATAAGCTCCTTTGGGCTTGGAAAGGCCGCGTCTGAATGTAAGCGTTCCTGTACCTTTGTCAAACTCGGCATACTCAAATACAGGAGTAAAATAACCATTCGTGCCGCAGTTGGCGTAGGTGTGGTCTGTCTTGCTGTCTTTATAGTTTAATATTGTGCCTTTGAGATTCTTGCAAGCACTGAACATACTTATACCCGATTGTACCTTGCTCGTAACAAACTTATCGCTGGCGTAGATGGTTGTAAGAGCTGAGCAGCGCGAGAACATGTAACTCATATCCCTCACCTCCTTTGTATAGAAATTAGAGAGGTCGAGCGAAGAGAGAGTTGAGCAGCTCCCAAACATTAAACTCATATCACTCACAATCGCTGTATTGAAATTCGAGAGGTCGAGCGAAGAGAGATTTGCACAGTTAAAGAACATGTAACTCATATTTGTTACAATCGCTGTATTGAAATTCGAGAGGTCGAGCGAAGAGAGAG
>JAJXBQ010000377.1:0-1780 GCA_021640525.1 Segatella copri | reverse complement strand
TTCTCTATCTGCCTTTTGGTGTTCATGCCTGAGACAGATAGCCTCAAGCACCCGCTGCAATTCTACTTAACTCTCCTTTTCCCGCAAACCGTTTTTATCCCCAGCGGCAAATCGAATACACCACCAGCGCCACAGCCATTGCGATTCCTGCCGTTGTAAATGCCTCAGGCCAGTCATCGTAAAATATCCTCCACGCTTATCAGTCCGTTCCGCTCCAGATAACTCATCGCCTTATCCGGTAATTTGCAGTCTGGCTTCGCTTTCCTCAGTTGCCAGGTTAACTGCTTTACCAGCATGGTTAACTCATCGACCAGACGCTGATATCCCACTGGTTTGTATTCATGCAATTTACCGGCTGGCTCTGCTGCCAGCGATACCAGTGCGATTTCCAGAACAGCAATATCCATCTTATATGTGCGGATGATGTCATGGTCGATTGTGCCCGGTATGCACAGTCTCTGTGCTTCAATAGTCTCCTCTGCGTGAGCTATTAACTGCTCTCTGGTAAAAGTCGTCATGCCGTAGCCCCTTCTTGATATTTTTCAAACCAGAACACAACCGGCTCTGCTTCCAGCGATGCCAGCGCAATCCGTGCCAGTTCCATTTGTTCACCACGGGTAAGCCCGTTTTCAAGCGGATTTTTAATGAACAATTCAATACGTTCTTTGGTAATAGTGGTCATGTGTTACTCCTTAACCCGCAGTGCTTTCAACTGATGAGGGGAACAAAATCTTTTCATCAAACCCTGCATTCATATCATGGACAGCAACACACCAATCCATTGACGAACGATTATCAAGAGCCTCCATGATTTCATCCATGCGGCGCAGGTCATACAGGTAAATGCTTTTATCGCCAATGGTGTAAAAACCAATTTTTTTCGGTGATGGGCAGCGATCAAGAACGTCCTGTAATTCGTTCAACCATGCCCGTTCTTTTTTTGTTAAAGTTGCCATATCACTCTCCTTTCCCATGAAGCATAGCGGCGCGGCAGGCGTTCCATATTTCGGCAGCAATATCGCGCTCGCTATCGGTTAATTTGTACGTGGAAACATAGCCAGAGAGCATTTCTACGTTTTCCGGAGTTGCTTCTTCCGGCACTACCGGCGCTGGCAAGGCAGCGTGATAGTAGAGTGGCATAGTTTTGTACAGTGGTTCGCCAGGACTTCCGTCAACCTGATTCCATTCTTCAACCCAGGCATCAACAACCGCTTTGCTGGTTGATACATGTTCTTCTGAATCTACATTTTGTCCTGATATACAGAACATAACTGCCTCTGCTTCCAGCGATGCCAGAGCAATTTCATAAGCACGGCGCTCAATATTGTCTCGAACGTCCAAGCTGCCTATGCGCTCTTTGATTTCTTTAATCAGTTCTTTGTCGGTAAAAGTGGTCATATCAATCTCCTTTGGTACCAATGTTTACAGCCTGGCAAGCCTCTTTGAGCACCCAGTCAACAGCGTCTTTCCATGCTCCGGTTTCGACTGGCGGATTCTCACGCTTTACCTGTTCATAGAAACGCACTGCTTTAATCAATCCTTCTGGTGTCAGTGGCACAGGCGGGACAGTGAATAAGGCCTGAATCTCATAGCTCGGCCTGTCGTTGCAATCCTCTTTTGTCGGGACATATTTCCAGTCACCAACCCACTGCTTCCCCTGAAAGTCTGTAACGCCTTTTTTCACGTAGCGATATCGCCATGCCACTGGTTTTGCCTGCCCTGCCTTTTCATGCCCTTCCTGATAATTAATCTCGCTCATTCATCGCCCCACTCATCACAA
>JAJXBQ010000376.1:0-1781 GCA_021640525.1 Segatella copri | reverse complement strand
GCCCTGTTGGGCCAGATGGTCCTCAGCCTCTTCCTCCAATTGATCTAAGCGACCCACTTCCTGATCCAATCGGCCCAGTCGCATTCTTGAAGGAGTACCCTTTTGCTAAACAGGTTAAAAGAATCAATCGTGTAGCAATAAACAAGGTAAACAGTGAACAGGTTATCATGAAAATGAAGGGTACTAACGGCGCTCAGTTAATGCTAAATATATTTAGAATATAGACTTAAAATCAATAAATTATGAATACAAGACAAACCAAACCGCTCATTGCGCTATCAAATAGCAGATGGGCAAGAGTAGGGCTCAGCGTATTGCTTACATCGCTCTTCACGGTAGGCGCTCAGGCGCAGACCGAGGGTGAGGGAATGGCTGATCCGCCATGCGATACTAATAAGGAACTGCGCACTAATACTTGGAGCATTTACGCTCAGGGAGGATTGTCGTGGGCTAACGGTGTGCGGTATGAGAACATCGACGCAAAGTCGAGCTATAAGCAGTCGCCGGCTGTTGGCGGTGGCATCGACTTCACCATTCGTCCGTGGGTTCGCATTGGTGCCGACTACATCTGGTCGCGCTACCGCCGTGAGCAACGCTTCTCGACTATCAATACCCAGGAGATGCCTGTAAAGACCTATGGCAACTATGTGATGAATACCCACAGCGTGAAACTTGGCGCACAGTTCAACTTCATGGAGTTCTGGCCTGCACGTAAGGCACAGTGGTTCAACATCTGGATAGGCACAGGCGTAGGCGGAATATTCGCCCGTGGCAATGAATACGGTATGTGGATAAACAACACCATGACCGAGAACGGTACCAACAAGCCGATAGGTAGCAATACCAATATCAATAATGACGGTACCGTCACCATTACGGGCAACGTGAGCACACGCAACCGCCACGAGAACTTCGACAAGCTCTACATCCCTGCCACACTGCACATCGAGGCTGACGTGAGCCGCCGCTTCACCGTAGGCGTTAAAGGCGAGATGGACTGGCTGCTCAACCGCAAGGAGGTGGCTCCGAAGCATCTCATCTACGCTATGGCAACCGTTCGCTACAACTTCGTACAGAGTCGTTCACGCAAGCTGCGCAACTATTACGACGGCGAGCTGGCTACGCTCAACGACCGAGCCAATAACTTGCGCCAGGAGGCTGACTCTGAAAAGGCACGCGCCGACCGTGAAGCTGCACTCCGACAGAAGGCTGAACAGCAGAACAGCGACCTGCAGCGCCAGCTTGATGACTGCAAGAAGAGTAAGCAGACTGCAGTAGAAACTCCAGAACACTTCGTTCAGTTTGACCACAACAGCTCGTATATGAGCCGTGAGGAAATGGACCGCCTGCGCACGTTTGCACGCAGCGTAAAGGGCGAGAAACTGTCTATCCTTGCCGAAGCAAGCACTCCGGGCATCCAAGAGTACAACCAGACCCTCTCTGAGCGCCGCCTGAAGCGGGTAGTAAAGGTACTGTTGAAGGAAGGCTTCGCTCCTGAGGACCTCCAACCACAGACAGCCATCGGAGCCAAGAACGGCAAAAAGACGTTTGAAGGCAGAAGAGTTACTATCAAGGTAAAAAAGTAATAACTTAAAAAACATACGATTATGAGAACATTGAAATCAATCTTGTTAGCTGGCGCAATGCTGCTGGCTATACCAGCGTTCTTCAGTTCTTGTCAGGAAGACGCTCCCCAGATCGACTATACAATGAGTGTTACTGTGGTCAACGACTTCAGTAAGGTGGTGGATGCCATCAACAATGGTACGCTTAAGAACGAG
>JAJXBQ010000101.1:0-11275 GCA_021640525.1 Segatella copri | reverse complement strand
CTATTCATTCAACATTCAACATTCAACATTCAACATTATAAAAACTATGAATAAGATTCCAAGTTTTACAATCAATCACAATAAGCTGCTCCGCGGCATCTACGTGAGCCGTAAGGACGAAGTAGGCGGAGAAGTGATCACAACATTCGATATCCGCATGAAGGTGCCTAACCAGGAGCCTTGTCTGCACAACGGCGCCATCCATACCATCGAGCATCTGGCTGCCACTTATCTGCGCAACGACGAGGAGTGGAAGGACCGCATCATCTACTGGGGACCGATGGGATGCCTCACGGGCAACTATCTCCTCATCAAGGGCGATCTGGAGAGCAAGGACATCGTGGAACTGATGAAGCGCACCTTCCAGTTTATCGCCGATTTCGAGGGCGAGATTCCGGGACAGGCGGCAAAGGACTGCGGTAACTACCTGCTCCACGACCTGCCTATGGCGAAATATGAAGCCAGAAAATATCTGGATGAGGTGCTCTGCTGCATCAAGGAAGAAAACCTCATCTACCCTACTCAGGACTAGAAATTCAAGTTTCGCAAATTCAGGAGTTAAAGAAGTTAAAGGAGTTATCGCTCCCTACGGTCGCTGAGGAGTTAAGACAATTGTCTTTTTGGCGTAGTTTTTAAGCTGAAAGACATACGTCTTAACTCCTTAACTTCCTTAACTCCTTTAACTTCCTGATATGCGAAAGTTCAGTTAGAAACGAAAAAATATGGCAAGCTTACCACTTAAGCTTGCCATATTTTTCTTTATACCATATCTGCCAGCCATTCACCAGATTCTGCCATACTACATAGGCGCCCGGTGCTACGGCGGCAAGCGGATTCAGGAAGGTGAGGGTGAGCCAGATGCCCACTATCGTATTCTTCTGTCCCAACGCCTGACCGGCACTGATACTCGCACCGAAATGCCTGCCTACCGCCTTGCCGATGGCAAACTGGATAAGGCATACCAGCAACGGAACAAAGAGCAGCAGAAGCATCGTTACGCCCGATACCTCGGCATGGAGTATGTTGCGAATTGTTTCACCCATCAGTATCGTGAGGTTGAAACACCACATATAAAAGCCCAAATCCTTTACACTCTTCACTTTATCCACCCATTTAGGCAGAAACCTGCGGCTCAGCAAGGCAAGCAGCAGAGGAACCACCAGCACGGTAGTGACATTGCGGAACACCATCGCACTCATCATGAGGAACGAGACATCTGCCCCCTTCTCTACCATCGGGAAAAGACTCGGGATGATGACCATCGTAAAGATGTTGGCGATGACCGTATAGGTGGTGAGCGAACCGATACTGCCGCCCAACTTCTCGGTAACCACAGCCACGGCGGCTGCCGTAGGACAGATGAAGCAGATGAAGGCACCCTCGAGAATCAGTTTGGTACTGTAATCGGAACCGAACTCGAAGATGAGCACCACCATCATCAATGCCAGCGAGGTGCGGATGAGCTGGAGTATGAAATGCCAGGTCTTAGGCTTCATCTCCTTGATTTCTATCTTACAGAAAGTAACATAGAGCAGGGCGAACAGCACTACCGGCATCAGACTTACCAACCTCGGACCACAATAATCGCCAATGGGCACCAGGAAGGGCACATTGGCGAATATCAGGTAGCCCAATGCTCCCATAACCAGGGAGCAGGGCAATGAAAACTTTCTAAAAAATCTCCACAAAAACATATCTGTTTAGTCTTTGTTGCTGCGCTTGCGCTTCAGGTGATCGAGCTCAATCTTGCGCATACGCATGTTCTTTGGAGTTACCTCTACGTACTCGTCCTCACGGATATACTCCAGGCACTCCTCAAGACTCATCACGGTCTTAGGAATCACGCGGGCCTTATCGTCAGAACCGGAAGCACGCACGTTGGTAAGCTGCTTAGCCTTGGTTACGTTAACTACCAGGTCGTTGTCGTGAACATGCTCACCTACAACCTCGCCGCCGTAAACCTCCTCACCCGGGTCGATGAAGAACTTACCGCGATCCTGCAGCTTATCGATGGCGTAAGCAAAGGCAGTACCGGTTTCCAAAGCAATCATGCTACCGTTAGAACGGCGGCTGATTTCACCCTTGTATGGCTGATACTCCTTGAAGCGGTGAGCCATGATAGCCTCGCCCTGAGAAGCGGTAAGCACGTTGGTACGCAGACCGATGATACCACGTGATGGGATATCAAACTCGATGTCTACACGCTCGCCCATGTTCAGCATAGAGGTCATATCACCCTTGCGGCGGGTTACCATATCAATCATCTTAGAAGCGAACTCCTCTGGTACGTTGATGGTCAACTCCTCTACAGGCTCGCACTTCACACCGTCAATCTCCTTGTAGATAACCTGAGGCTGACCTACCTGGAGTTCATAACCCTCGCGGCGCATGGTCTCGATGAGCACAGAGAGATGGAGCACACCACGGCCTGATACAATCCACTTATCGGTAGAATCCTCGTAAGGCTGTACGCGGAGAGCGAGGTTCTTCTCGAGCTCCTTGTTCAAGCGCTCCTGGATGTGGCGTGATGTACAGAACTTGCCTTCCTTACCGAAGAATGGTGAATCGTTGATGGTGAAGAGCATGCTCATGGTAGGCTCATCTACAGCGATTGGAGGCAGTGGCTCAGGATTCTCGAAGTCGCAGATGGTATCACCAATCTCAAACTTCTCCAAGCCGATAACAGCACAGATATCGCCAGAATCTACATGATCAGTCTTCTTGTGACCCATACCCTCGAAGGTGTGGAGTTCCTTAATCTTGGTCTTCTCCTGGGTACCGTCGCGGTGGCAGATAGTTACGTTCATGCCGTCCTTCAAAGTACCACGATGTACACGACCTACGGCGATACGACCTGTATAAGAGCTATAATCGAGTGATGTGATAAGGAGCTGAGGAGTACCCTCAAGCTGCTTAGGAGCTGGGATAACCTCAATAATCTTATCGAGCAGATAGTCGATATTGTCGGTTGGATGATTATAGTCCTCGCCCATCCAGCCGTTCTTGGCAGAACCGTAAACTACAGGAAAGTCGAGCTGGTCTTCTGTAGCATCGAGGTCGCACATCAGGTCGAATACCATCTCGTACACCTCTTCAGGGCGACAGTTAGGCTTATCTACCTTATTAACAACAACGATAGGCTTCAGTCCGAGCTGCAATGCCTTCTGGAGCACGAAACGTGTCTGAGGCATCGGACCCTCAAAAGCATCGACGAGGAGGAGGCATCCGTCTGCCATGTTGAGCACGCGCTCAACCTCACCACCGAAGTCAGAGTGTCCAGGAGTATCGAGGATATTAATCTTAGTACCTTTCCAATTGATAGATACATTCTTTGAGAGAATGGTTATACCACGCTCGCGCTCCAAGTCGTTGGAATCGAGCACTTCGCCGCTGTTATCCTGGCCGTCGCGGAACAGCTTACCGGCGAGCATCATCTTGTCGACCAATGTAGTCTTACCATGGTCAACGTGTGCAATAACTGCAATGTTTCTAATGTCTTGCATTTTAATTTTTACCTTAAATACTTAAATTTGGGTGCAAAATTACAAAAAAATCCCGAAATGTTTGCATAATTCGCCAAAAAGTTGTACCTTTGCACCGCATTTTTAATGAAACCACCGTGAGGAAGGTCATCAGATGCGCAAAATTAAACATATTCATATTTTATTAAATTAAGTATTACAGCTATGTATTTAGACAAAGCAAAAAAAGAAGAGATCTTTAGCAAGTACGGAAAGTCTAACTCTGATACTGGTTCTGCTGAGAGCCAGATAGCATTGTTCTCATACCGTATTGCTCATTTGACGGAGCACGTTAAGAAGAACCGTAAAGATTATACTACAACACGTGCGTTGACACAGCTTGTAGGAAAGCGTCGTGCATTGCTCGATTACTTGTATGATCGCGACATCAATCGCTATCGTGCTATCATCAAGGCCCTCGGTCTTCGTAAGTAATCAGCTTAGGCAGACACATTGCTTAACAGAACAAAGAATCCCATCACTCGCAAGAGCGGTGGGATTTTTCTTTGTGTTTTTATTTTCTATTGGAAAGGGAAACGGAAATTTCACCTCTTTATAATATATTTTAAAACTATTTTCCTTCCTATTAGAAACTTTATTTGTACCTTTGTACGCTGAAAAGACAAAAGGACTATACATATAACGAAAAAGAATATGATTCACTTCTTAGAACAGTACTTTGTAGAACTTGTCACTGTAACCAGCATCATCTATCTGACGCTGGCTATCATTCTGTTGCTCTACAAGACACCTGATACAGCCGTTTACAAAACCTTCCGCAGATCTAAAAGACTGATGGCAGGCGGAATGGGACTCATCAGTCTGAATATATGGATCTGGATAGCATCATTTACCGGAAGCTGGACTGAATATAACAACTGGGTACCCTGTTTCGACATCATCCTCTTCTATCTGATGAGCATCTGCTTCAGTTTCTCGCTCAGCAGTCTGCTCGACCCTCATTATATCTCCCGTAAGCGCTGCAGGACGATAGCCGTAAAGTTCACTCTGACGGCTTTCTTCGCCCTTATCGCCATGACAGATGCGCTGAAGGCATACCAGATACCCCTGCTGCTTATCGCCCTGGCAGGACTGCTGGAGATGCTCATAGGGCATATCTATTATTTCAACAAGTGCTATCTGAGAAGCAATGCCCTCTTCGAAAACTACTTCTCGAACGAGAAGAGCCATTTCATCAGATGGCTCAAGGTGAGCCACTGGCTCTTCTACGGCATGCTGATACTGGGCGTGATATCCATCCGTTCGGGTGCCCTGATCAACTGGCTGGTGCAATTCTATGTGGTGGGCATGAATCTCTATATCCTGGTCAACATCATCAACTACGCTGATGAATACGAGACGCTGATGAAGGCAAACGTCGATAAGGAGGAAGAGGAAAAGATGGGAGAAGCCAGTCCGAAGAAAGCCTTTATCGAGACGCTGCGCCCGAGAGTGGCAGAATGGACTCTGGAGAAATCGTATCTGAAGGAACAGTTCACGATAGATGACCTTGCTACCAAGCTGTATACCAACAAGACTTACCTCTCCACCTTTATCAAGGAAGAATTCGGCATGAACTTCAGCAGCTGGATAGCAAGCCTGCGCCTGGAAGAAGCCAAGAAGATGATGAGAGCGCATCCTGATGCCAAGCTGAAGGATATCGCCTACAACGTAGGTTTCTCCTCCCTGCCCTACTTCTCGAGCGTCTTTGCCAAATCAGAAGGCGTCACGCCATCTGCCTGGATGAAAGAAATCAGCAGGAATAAAGAAGAATAAAAAACGGAAGAACGGGCTAGAAACTTTAAGTTTTCTGGCCCGTTCTTGTATATTTATTCAAGTTTCGCAAGTGGTTTAAGTACGGGCTGAAGGCCCAAAAGCTCCTAGCCCAGGGCAACGCCCTGGGTATAGTAGCTATCAGCAATACGCCCTGTAAGGGCAAAAGCTTTATATATTGTCTGATATTTTAAAGCTTTTGCCCTTACAGGGCGACAGGTTTGCGTCCGCAATCACCCAGGGCGATGCCCTGGGCTAGGAGCTTTTGCCCTTTCAGGGCGTATGGGGCCATCTTTCAGGGCGTATGGGGCAAAACTTGCGAAAGTTCTGTAAAAATTACTTTAGTATCTCCTTCAGCGGTTTCATCACGAAATCACGCTCCTCCATCAAAGGATGAGGAACCTTGAAATCGGGTTCATCTATCACCAAGTCATCTATCATCAGGATATCGATGTCGATGATGCGGTCCTGGTATTCGCCATCCACCGACTTCATGGTGCGCCCCATTTCGCGCTCTATGCGCTGCGTAGCCTCCAGCACCTGGCGCGGAGCCATCGTGGTGAGAACCAGCACACAGGCATTGATATAGTCGTTGGGAGATGAATAACCCCAAGGCTTGGTTTCGTAAAGAGCAGACTGGCGCTCTACCACACCAATCTGCTCTCCTATCTTTTCTATTACCTCGCGAATGTTGCGCTTTCGGTTGCCCAAATTCGTACCGAGACTTAAATATACCTGATACATACTTATTCACACTTTTATAAAATTGTGGATAACTAAGCTAAAACCCAGAATATCAACAACTTCTATGTGCATATAAACTGTTTATACCACTGTTTAATCTGGAAGCATCAACAAAGAATCACCATAGCAGCCAAACATATAGCCATTCTTCACAGCCATCTTGTATGCCTCGTAAACCAGGTCGTAACCGCCAAAGGCTGCAGTACTCATCATCAGGGTTGACTCCGGATGATAGAAATTGGCTACGGCACAGTCAGCAAGACCAAAATCGTATGGAGGGAAGATGAACTTGTTGGTCCATCCATCGAAAGCCTTCATCATACCGTCGGTTCCGACAGCCGTTTCAGTTGCCTTCATCACACTGGTACCGATAGCGCAGACACGATGGCCGGCAAGCTTGGTCTTGTTAACCAGATCGCATGCCTCCTGGCTGATCATCATCTGCTCAGAATCCATCTTGTGCTTGGTAAGGTCCTCCACCTCAATATCGTGGAAGTTGCCCAAACCGCAATGCAGGGTGATATAAGCCTCGTTGATACCGTTGATTTCCATACGCTTCATCAGCTCGCGTGAGAAGTGAAGACCGGTAGCAGGAGCAGTAACAGCACCCTCTACCTCAGCGAAAACACACTGGAAATCGTCCATATCATCCTCTGTAGCGTGATGATCCTCACGTGCATCGATAACGTAGCGAGGAAGCGGAGCCTCGCCCAGAGCGAAGAGCGAACGCTTGAAGACATCATGATTGCCATCCTCATCATAGAGGAAACGGAGGGTACGGCCACGGCTGGTGGTATTGTCGATAACCTCGGCAACCATCTCGTTGACATCATCGAAGAAAAGCTTGTTGCCGATACGGATCTTGCGGGCAGGCTCTACCAATACGTCCCAAAGGCGCATCTCAGGATTGAGCTCACGGAGCAGGAACACCTCAATCTTGGCATCGGTCTTCTCCTTGGTACCATAAAGACGGGCTGGGAAAACCTTGGTATTGTTGAAGATGAAGGTATCGCCCTCTTCGAAGTAATTCACGATATCCTTGAACTGCAGGAATACTGGATTGCCATCGGCATCAACCATATCCTTGCCGTTTTCATCTTTCTTGTACATCTCGATGGTTTCTGACTTTTTGTGGAGAACCATGAGTCGGGACTCATCGCGGCGAGTAATCTCGAATGTACGTTCACCACTAGCCGTTTTTACCACGTGCTTTGCCTTATGTGGATAAAGTGCCACCTGATCTTTTGGCAACTTAAAGTTAAATTGTGATAGCTTCATGTTATATTATTTATTACTTGGATGACTGAAGGCTGTCTTCGAGAGGCTGCTCATCAAGCCATTCCTGGAAATGTTCAAAACTGATGCAGTTTTCTACTGCGAAACTTCCTGCCTTGGTACGGCGGAGGGCGGTAAGATAGGCACCGCTATCCAGAGCTCTGCCGATATCACGGGCGAGGGAGCGGATGTAAGTGCCTTTGCCGCAAACCACACGGATGCTGGCGGTCTTCTCCTCATCGTTATAATCGGTGAGTTCTATCTCGTCTACACGCACGGTCTTTGGCTTGAGCTGTACCTCTTCGCCTGCACGGCGCAAGGCATAAGCGCGGTCGCCATTCACCTTTACGGCGCTGTAGGTAGGCGGAACCTGCTGAATCTCGCCTACAAACTGCTTGAGAGTCTCCTCTACCAGCTGGCGGGTGATATGCTCCGTAGGATAGGTGTGATTCACGCTGTGTTCCATATCATAGCTGGCGGTGGTAGCACCGAGCTGCAGGGTAGCTGTATACTCCTTGGTATGGGTCTGCAGCTGTTCTATCTGCTTGGTACATTTGCCGGTGCAGAGCACCAGCACGCCAGTGGCAAGGGGATCGAGCGTACCGGCATGTCCTATCTTCACCTTAAAACCGAGCTTCTTGCTGAGCAGATAGCGAACATGTGCCAGGGCTCCGAAACTCGACATGCGATAAGGCTTGTCGATGGCAATAATTTCTCCTTTTCTGAAATCCATAGTTTATGTTTAAGCCTTGCCCCCCTAAAACAAGGGGACAAAGTATGCATTTTATTATAATAATGAGCAGATGATGGTTACAGCACCTGCGATGGCACAATAGATACCGAAGTATACCAGTTTACCCTTCTTTACAATGTTGATCATCCATTTACAAGCCAGACAGCCCGAAATGAATGCTGCTACGAAGCCTACAATCATAGGGAAAGCCTCGATGCCGCCCAGAGCCTCTTCGCCCTTCAGACCCTTCAGAAGGTCGAGCAATGCCTCGCCCAGGATTGGAGGAATCACCATGAGGAATGAGAACTGAGCCATCTTCTCCTTCTTATCGCCCAGCAAAAGACCGGTGGCAATGGTAGTACCAGAACGGGAAAGACCTGGCAATACGGCAAGCGCCTGACCGAGACCGATGATGAAAGCATGCAGCGGAGAGATATTCTCCTTCTGACGTGGCTTGGCAAAATAAGAGAAGGTAAGGAGCGCTGCTGTTACGAGGAGCATACAGCCCACGATAAGCAAGCCTGAACCGAAAACTGCTTCCACCTTATCCTTGAAGAATACGCCTACGATACCCACAGGAATCATAGAAATGACAATATTGAGGGCATACTTTGTTTCCTCATTCATCTGGAACTTGAAGAGTCCCTTCAAAATCCAGTCGATTTCCTTCCAAAGAATAACCAGCGTACTCAGCACGGTTGCAACATGAACCATGATGGTAAAAGTAAGATTATCCTCTCCGTTGATGCCAAAAAGGTAAGCACCGATGGCCAAATGACCGCTACTGCTTACAGGCAAATACTCTGTGAGACCCTGGATGAGTCCCAATACTAATGCTTCAAACCAATTCATTGAATGAAATGTAAATTATTGAATGTTGAATATAGAAATAGATGGCATAACGCCCCTATAAACTATTAACTATAAACTATTAACTATAAACTATTAACTCTTATTTGTCCTTCGGTTTGTGAATCACCGCATAGATGATAGAAAGGAAACCTATCAATGTTACGGTTGGTGCTACAACGATACGACGAGTGCTGAAAATATCAGTATCAAAAGTGTGCTCGTTAGAACCGGCGCCACTCATCAGCAGAAAACCGATGATGATAATCGCCATTCCGATGCCTAACAAGATAAAGTTCATCTTGTCGAATGCTAAATTCTTCTTATCCATTACTTTAATGTTTAATGTTAAATGTTTAATGTTAAATGTTAAGTGAAATGTTGAATGTTGACAGCAAGATTGCTATAAACTATTAACTTTTAACTATTAACTAAATCTTGTACAGGTCTCCTGCCTTCATCTTCAGGAACTTATTGACTGAGATGCAGGCGCAGAAGGCGGTGATGATGATACCGAAGAGGAAGACGGAGCCACCGGTGATGGCGAGTTCCTGCCAACCCAAAACGTTCATCAACTCAGGTTCGTGGAGCGACCATGCATAGAGACAACCGCCCAGGAAACCGTCTGCCAGCAGGGCTGAAACAACGCCCACAAGCATTGCCCTGCGCAGGAACGGACGGCGGATAAAGCCCCAGGATGCACCTACCAGCTTCATCGTATGGATGGAGAAACGGCGGGCATAGATGCCCAGACGCACCGTATTGTTAATCAGCGAGAACGAGATGAAGGTGAGCAGGGCTGCTACAATCAGCAATCCGATACTGATCTTTGCCAACGAATTGTTCACCTGTTCTATCAGGTCGTGCTGATAAGTAACCTCGGTAACACGCGGATATGCCTTCAGTTCCTTGGCAATCCACTTCAAAGAATCATTGTTCGCGTAATCTGCCTTCGTCGTAATCTCTATGGAAGGCTGGAAAGGGTTGACACCGGCAAACTCGCTCGGGTTGGTACCCAAATCGCGGGTAGCTTCTTTCAGTGCCTCTTCCTTGGTGATATAAGTCAGCGTATTGACATAAGGTCTTGCATTCAGGCGTTTACACATCTGCAATCCCTCCGGGTTAGTCATATCCTGTTCGAGCATCACCTGTACCACGAGATTCTCCTTCACATAGGAAGAGAGATTACGTCCCATGAGGACAGAGAAGATAACTAACCCCAACAAAATGAGCACCATAGCGGTACTGATACACAAAGTAATGACCTGCAATCCACGATGATTGCTAGGCTTATATTGTTTCTTTCTCATTTTTAAAAATCTTTACTAACTTAAAACCAAAAGGGCACAATGACCCAAATTGTCTGCAAAGATACGCATAAACGAAGAGATAACAAAATAAAATTGCATTTATTTACATTTATTCAATTAATTAATCGAACCACAGGCGAAAGTTAAGTTCAATTGAAAAAGGAAAAGGGCCAACCTCACGGCCAGCCCTTCACATAATAAGTAAAATTCAAATAGGTATGACTTGAATTTACTAAATGAAAATTTACTATTCGGGATGGTAAATCCCTTTATGTACATTCATTACATCTTAGTGATGACACCCTTCTCTGAACTCTCCAAGAACTGGATGATGTTCTGAATCTCCGGTCCATCTGGCACCTGATCCTTGATCTGGTTAATGGCATCGAAGAGGGATGTCTGACCATGGAATACCAGTCGGTAGGCATTCGCAATATGCTTGCGAACCTTCTCGGTAAGCTCGGCTGCTTCCATGATGATGGTGTTAGGACCTGCATACTTCACAGGCTTTCCACCGGCAATGATATAAGGAGGAATATCCTTAGAGAAGGTAGTACCTGCCTGAATCATCGCCAGATCGCCTACTCGGGTCTTGGCGTTCTCTACTACAGATGTTGAGTAGATGACACCATTACCAATCACGCAGTCGCCTGCAATCTTGGTACCATAACCGAATACGCAACCATCTCCGATAACGGTATCGTGAGAGATATGGGCACCTTCCATCAGGAAGTTGTTGTTGCCCAGAACGGTCTTGCCACCCTTATGAGTACCACGGTTGATAACCACGTTCTCACGGATGGTATTGTTATCGCCGATTACTACCTCACTCTCCTCACCTGTAAAGTGGAAGTCCTGTGGGAGCGCAGCGATAACGGCTGCCTGGAACACCTTATTATTATTACCCATGCGAGTACCGTTCATGATGCTCACGAATGGATAGATGGTACAGTTGTCGCCGATGACCACATCGTCCTCGATATAGACGAATGGATATATCTTGCAGTTGTCTCCAATCTTAGCCTTTGGAGAAACCTCTGCCTTTGGACTTATTATACTAGCCATAATAA
>JAJXBQ010000375.1:0-1783 GCA_021640525.1 Segatella copri | reverse complement strand
AATCTTTTCTCATCTTACTTCAATAGTTTGGCGTTAAACTCTTTCAAGGTATCCAATACGTTGACACGCACGTGGATGAAGTTCTCGATACCTGCTGCCTTCAGTTCATCCATACAAGCGGGAGCACCTGCTACGATAAACATAGCGCGGCCGTTTAATGCTTGGTATGCGGGAACCGCATATTCCGCATATTCGTCATCGCTTGAACAGAGAACTACAATGTCAGCTTTAGCAGCCATAGCAGCTTCTACTCCGGCTTCCACCGTTTCGAATCCGAGGTTGTCAATAACTTCATATCCGGCACAAGCGAGGAAGTTGCAAGAGTATTGCGCACGTGCCTGACGCATAGCCAGATTACCGATAGTCAGCATGAATGCTTTCGGACGTTTGCCGGAAGCTTCCGTTTCAAGACGCAACGCCTCAAATTCGCTGGCAGCACGGTCAAATACCAAAGTATCCACATCTTTCTCGCAAGTATGAGCACCACCTCCGCAGCAGCATTTAGCTTCTATCGGCTGTTTCTCGCCTGCTTTTTCATTGAAGTTCGGGAACTGGTTGGTACCCAGTAGCACTTCACGACGTTGAGCAACTGCCTTATGACGAGCCTTGTTGCTTTCGTTCACTGCTGCCTGAACTGTACCGGCTTTCAGTGCAGCATAGAAACCGCCTGCCTCTTCTACGGCAAGGAAGAGTTCCCACGCTTGTTTAGCGATAGACACTGTCAGGTTCTCGATATAATAAGAACCGGCAGCCGGGTCAATCACCTTATCAAAATGAGATTCTTCTTTCAGTAACAACTGCTGGTTACGTGCAAGGCGTTCAGAGAATTCATCCGGAGTCGAATAGGTCTTATCGAACGGAACGACTGTCATTGAATCCACACCTGCCAATGCAGCACTCATCGCTTCAGTCTGTGTACGAAGCAAGTTCACATGAGCGTCAAACAAAGTAAGATTGAAAGTGGAAGTTTCGGCATGAACCGCCATCTTCGCAGCACAACGACATTCTCCATTAGCCCCCTTATTATCGCAATCACGCAAGCATTCAGGATGGTAAGAAGCTACAATGTTTGCCCACAGCATACGTGCTGCACGGAATTTTGCAATTTCAAGGAAGTAGTTGGAACTGATGCCGAAATTGAACTTAATTTTCTTGGCTACTGTAGCAGCAGGGATACCTGCGTCTGTCAGCTGGTTCATGTATTCATTACCCCATGCCAATGCATAGCCCAGTTCCTGAGAAATGTAAGCTCCGGCATTGTTCAGCGAGATTGCATTTACATTCAGTACACGATAGAAAGGAAGCGGTTGGATAGCTTCGATCAGGGCTTTGGCAGTTTGAACCATATCGCCTTTTTCTTTACCGCGAGTCAGCATCTTGTTAAAGAAGTCATAATTGACAGAACCTCTCA
Source organism: Segatella copri (assembly GCA_021640525.1). Lineage (GTDB taxonomy): Bacteria > Bacteroidota > Bacteroidia > Bacteroidales > Bacteroidaceae > Prevotella > Prevotella copri_S. Next base: position 372 of record JAJXBQ010000375.1, on the reverse strand, counting down.
GTTTCTTCACATCATAATCCTTCTTCTGGAAATAAGCTACCAGCAGACCGGCCAATTCAACCACATGTCCCTGACAAGTAGAGAAGTTCAGTTCTACACATTCAGCCTGAATATCATTCAACAGTGTTTCAATGTATTCCGCATTGAGTTCTTTCGCTTTTACGTGGAAAGAAAGTGAATCCACACCTTTGTTCAGAATATCCAGTGCTTTGGCATTGGCTTCCTTCGGACATTCAACTTTGATTTCCTGGCGAACCAGCCACTCATTATTGCTCTTCTTGGTGCCTCTCAGATAGGGAAATTCTCCGGGAAGTGCATCTGTTGTTTTCAAACCCTCCAGATCTTCCATCCGGTAGAAAGGTTTCACTTTGA
>JAJXBQ010000374.1:0-1790 GCA_021640525.1 Segatella copri | reverse complement strand
GTATAATATAATATTATCCCATATACAATGTTACCCGAAAGGGTATAAAACAACAAGAATATGAGCAATACATTATCATCATACGTCAAGGAAATGCGCAAGCAATTCGGATTGACACAAGTAGATCTGGCGGCGAAATCGGGCGTAGGACTCAGATTCGTAAGAGAACTGGAACAGGGAAAGGAAACATTGCGACTCGATAAAGTAAATCAGGTCCTCCTCCTGTTCGGTCAGGAAATCGGTCCCGTTCCTATCAAAAAAGAATAAAACAAGGTCAGCTAAAAACACCGAGGCAACGCAACACGCTAGATTTGCCCCACACGCCCTGAAAGGGCAGAAGCTCCTAGCCCAGGGCAACGCCCTGGGTATAATTAACATATACAAAAACGCCCTGTAAGGGCAAAAGCTTTAAAATCCCATGAAACAAGGAAAGATTTATCTCTATGACCAATACGTAGGCCTGCTGACGGAAGATGAAACGGGCTTTACCTTCGCCTACGATGCCGGTTATCTGGCATCGGAAGGAGCCGAAGCCGTAAGTCTGACGCTCCCCTTATCCGATGAGCCCTACCACGATACCGTACTGTTTCCCTTCTTCGATGGACTAATCCCAGAAGGCTGGCTGCTGAATATCGCAGAAAGCAGTTGGAAAATCAACCAGCGCGACAGAATGTCGCTCCTCCTTGCCTGCTGCAAGGATTGCATCGGAGCCGTCAGCGTTATCCCTATAGAATAAAACCAGAAAGGAGAAAGAAATATGGAGAAATGTCTATATTGCTATAAACCGCTCAAGCCTGGTCAGGTAGATTACCACCCCGCTTGCGCAAAAAAACTCTTCGGCACCAAGGAAGCCCCTGTCCTACCCTATGTAAGAAAGGAAATCGGCGACCTCGCAAAACAGGTAGTGCGTGCCCAGACCACCCTTACCGGTGTGCAGGCAAAACTCTCGCTCGATGTCAATCCGGGCGGAAAGAACGAACCATCCCGCTTCACCATCGTAGGACTCTGGGGAAAATATATACTCAAGCCCCAAACCGACCGCTACCGCTGTCTACCGGAAATAGAAGACCTCACGATGCATCTCGCCGAAGCAGCCAAAATCGCTGTAGTTCCCCATGGCTTGATTCGCTTTGCCGATGGAGAACTCTGTTACATCACCCGGAGAATAGACCGACTGGATGATGGGCAAAAAGTACCGATGGAGGATATGTGCCAGCTATCCGAGCGCCTTACCGAATACAAATATAAAGGTTCCTACGAGCAGGTAGCCAGACTCATCAAGAAGTATTCCTCCTTCTCGCAGCTCGATCTTGTAAACTATTGGGAAGTGGTCATCTTCTCATGGATTACGGGCAACGCAGACATGCACCTCAAGAACTTCTCGCTCTACAACAATCGCAAATTGGGTTATGGCTTAACTCCAGCCTACGACCTCCTCTGCACGAAGATAGTTATGCCAGAAGATACAGAGGAGCTCGCCCTGACGCTCAACGGCAGAAAGAGAAAGATTCAGAAATCCGATTTCGTCAAGGTAATGACCGCCTCGGGCCTCAGCGACAAGGTAATCAACAACATCGCCAAGAAGTTCCGCCGTTCCATCGTAAAATGGCTTGACCTCATAGAAGCCTCCTTCCTGCCAGACAGCATGAAGAAAGAATACAAAAAGCTGATTCTCAGCAGAGTTATGGCATTAAGATAGTAAACGATTGTTAAAACGTTCCAAATACTTGGTAGTGTAACTATTTTTAGTTACATTTGCTGTCGGATATATAAACAAATAGGAGGAACAG
>JAJXBQ010000373.1:0-1795 GCA_021640525.1 Segatella copri | reverse complement strand
CTTAACATTCCGCTAGGCTCTTTTTACCTTTTTACTTTTTTACCTTTTTACCTTTCAACATTCAACATTCCCTATTCCGCCCCCGGCTCGCCCAGATATTCGAAGATGGTGGATACCTGGCGGGGAGGGAAATACTGGCTACGGTTCTGGTAGCCTAGGCGCTGCAGCTCGTTCCAGAGAGGCTCGCAACGCTTGATCCAGTCCATGATATGACGGCGCGCTGTCGCCCCGTCGGTTGTGTCGGGAAAGTAGAGCAGACCGAGTTCGGTCTTGCTGTACATACGTTGGGGATAATTCATAAGCTTTATATTTTTTACAATCCTTCTACACCATGATCCTTAAAGAAACCTACCATGGCTGTGGTCATATAGCCACCCGTGTTCATCTTCTTGTTCGAACGCCTGCAGTTGGCTATGTAATAATCCTTTCGCTGGAAGAAGTCCTCCAGGTCGCCAATCATATCTAACCTGAGATAGCCGCTCAACTGCTCAGCCTTCTTCTCGCTCACATCATAATTGCATTGCAGCCGGAGTTTCAGTTTGCTCCGCTGCCCTCTCAGTTCGCTGCTCACTTCTCCACCCTCTGCAGTTTCGCCTGAAGTGCGACGGTCGTGCAGGGTAAAGGTGATGTGCTCGGGCAGGTGATGCTTCACTTTTTCACCCTCTTCCAGAAAGAAAGGCTTATAGGTAAGATACTGGTCGATGATGCGGTTTCGGTAAAGGCGCTTGATATCTTTGCAGGCAGTTACCAGACATTTTCTGTCCAGTTCCGACCAGGTCTTGTAATAATCAGCCCTGCCATGCATCAGTTGCTGGAAGTGCGCCGTTTTGCAGATAGTGAATCCCTTTGCACCCCAGCAGTTCATGATGATATATAACTTGATGCTCGATGCACTGCGGCATTGCTTGATGGCATTGAGGTCGATATGGCTGACTCCCTTTTCATAACTGTAGAAAAACCGTATCACGTTGTTGTCGAAGCGGAATTTTACCATCCAGTTCTTGTGCCGGTCTTGGTATATCTCACTCTTAAACAGGCATGCAAATTTCCGGTATAATGTCTGTTTTTTCAGCTTGAACGGCAGCAGGATGGGCTGTGATTCTATACGCTTGATGGCATCGCGCAATTGCGGATAATGATGAGCACCATAAGGAAACTCCGACAGTTTCATGATGACATCGGTGTGGTCTGCAGCTCTCTGTTCTGCGGTGAAGCCATTAAAAGTTTGTGAAGTTGTGTGATAAGGCACTACATAGTCTTGAATAACTTTCTGGGCATGCCTGATAATCTGTAGAACGATTTTGAGTTCTACCACCGAATAGTTCTGGTAAGACAATCCCTGAACGCCAAGGATGGCTATCAGTTGTTTCTCTTGTTGATTTGCCTGAGGGAAGGACTGCTGCCCGCCCGGAGGCTGTTGATTAAATTGTTCCATTTCCGTTTTCTGTTAAAATCGTTAGAGGCCTACCGATTGGGGCAAGTCTTGGTTATAGTTTATTGAAAACCGGCATGGAATTGGAGTAAGGAAACAAACAAGATAAATGAACAATCACAAAGGAAAGTTTTCCCATCATCGCTCTTGCTTCCAAAAGTCCTTACTTCGCATCCATGCCGATAAATTTTTATCAAATTTATCAGGCATAGAATGCCCTGTAAGGATTACCTTTTGGTCACTCACCTTTCGGGATGGGAAGTCCTACTCAATGAGCTATGTTCTAATCCTTAACCGAAAGCTATTCCCGGTGTCCTTCATCGGGAGGAGAATCACATTCTCCGCGCTTTCATGATGCAAAAG
>JAJXBQ010000372.1:0-1795 GCA_021640525.1 Segatella copri | reverse complement strand
ATATTAAATATAATATGGATGCCCGCGACCTCTTGAAGAAGGGTGTTGATCAGTTGGCAAATGCAGTAAAGGTAACTCTCGGTCCTAAGGGCCGCAACGTGGTAATCGAAAAGAAGTTTGGTGCTCCTCAGATTACTAAAGATGGTGTTACCGTGGCTAAGGAAGTAGAGTTGGAAAATAAATTCGAAAATACTGGTGCCCAGCTTGTTAAGAGCGTTGCCAGTAAGACTGGTGATGATGCCGGTGATGGTACAACAACTGCTACTATCCTGACTCAGGCTATCGTAACAGAGGGCTTGAAGAACGTTACTGCAGGTGCAAACCCAATGGACTTGAAGCGTGGTATCGACAAGGCTGTGGCTGCTGTTGTTGCCTTCATCAAGGAACATGCTGAACAGGTAGATGACAACTATGATAAGATTGAGCAGGTGGCTACTGTTTCTGCCAACAATGATGCTGAGATTGGTAAGCTCTTGGCTGACGCAATGCGCAAGGTTTCTAAGGATGGTGTCATCACTATCGAGGAGAGCAAGAGCCGTGATACCAACATCGGTGTTGTTGAGGGTATGCAGTTTGACCGTGGTTACTTGAGCGGTTACTTCATGACTGATGCAGACAAGATGGAGTGTGTAATGGATAACCCATACATCCTTCTTTATGATAAGAAGATTTCTAACTTGAAGGAGTTCTTGCCAATTCTCCAGCCTGCTGCTGAGAGTGGTCGTCCTTTGTTGGTTATTGCTGAGGATGTTGATTCTGAGGCTTTGACTACTTTGGTAGTTAACCGTTTGCGTGGCGGTTTGAAGATTTGCGCTGTGAAGGCTCCAGGCTTCGGTGACCGTCGCAAGGCCATGTTGGAGGATATCGCAGTATTGACAGGCGGTGTTGTTATCTCTGAGGAGAAGGGCTTGAAGTTGGAGCAGGCAACTTTGGATATGCTGGGTTCAGCAGACAAGGTTACCGTCAACAAGGACAATACAACTATCGTTAATGGTCATGGCGAGAAGGCTAATATCCAGGATCGCGTAGCTCAGATCAAGAACGAAATTGAGAATACCAAGTCTTCATATGATAAGGAGAAACTTCAGGAGCGTCTGGCTAAGCTCGCCGGTGGTGTAGCTGTCCTCTATGTAGGTGCCAACTCTGAGGTTGAGATGAAGGAGAAGAAGGATCGTGTTGACGATGCACTCTGCGCTACCCGTGCCGCTATTGAGGAAGGTATCGTTGCTGGTGGTGGAACTACTTATATCCGTGCTCTCGAGGCGTTGAAGGATATGAAGGGTGATAACGCTGACGAGACAACAGGTATCCGTATCGTAGAGCGTGCTATTGAGGAGCCTCTCCGTCAGATTGTTGCCAATGCCGGTGGCGAGGGTTCTGTAGTAGTAAATAAGGTACGCGAGGGCGAGGGTGACTTCGGTTACAATGCCCGCAAGGACGTTTACGAAGATATGCGTCAGGCTGGTATCGTAGATCCTGCCAAGGTAGAGCGTGTAGCTTTGGAGAATGCTGCTTCTATCGCAGGCTTGTTCCTGACAACAGAGTGTGTGTTGGTTGACAAACCAGAGCCTGCACCAGCTGCACCAGCTGCAGCACCTGGTATGGGTGGCATGATGTAATTAGATGAATAATTTGAGCAAACAAAGCACATCGTAAGACTGCGAGTTTGCAAAGCGAAAATATCAAATAGGGGTGATTCTCAGCGAATTATCCCTATTTTTTTGTTTTTTTAGTCATAAAGATGCAAAAAATAGCAAAATTATTTGGTTCGAATAATCTTTTTTTGTAACTTTGC
>JAJXBQ010000100.1:0-11406 GCA_021640525.1 Segatella copri | reverse complement strand
CTGGAAGCTGAAGACGGAATCTAGGAAAACAACAATATTCATAATCAAGAGCAAATAAGAAATGGCAAAATTAGTAATCAATTCCTACGAGGAATTTGCATCTTACCTCGGTGAGAAGTTAGGAGAATCAGACTGGTTGCAGATTGACCAGGACCGTATCAACAAGTTCGCAGACGCTACACTCGACCCACAGTGGATCCACGTAGACGTAGAGCGCGCCAAGGTAGAGAGCCCTTATCACAGCACCATCGCTCACGGTTACCTCACCCTCTCAGTACTCCCATACCTCTGGCAGCAGATTATCGAAGTAAACAACCTCAAGATGCTCGTAAACTACGGCATGGACAAGATGAAGTTCGGTCAGCCAGTCATCACCGGTTCACGCGTGCGCCTGGTAGCCACTCTCCACGACATCCAGAACATCCGTGGCATCTGCAAGACCAGCATCAAGTTTGACATCGAAATAGAAGGTCAGCGCAAGCCAGCCCTCTCAGGCATCGCTTCTTTCCTCTACTATTTCAACAACTAAAAGATGGCAGCAGGTAAATGGATTGGTGGTGTGCTCGGTTTCATCACAGCCGGTCCGCTGGGAGCCCTGGCAGGTTATGCCCTCGGTTCCCTCTTTGAGCACGGACTGGATGCGGTAAACCGCGACGGCGACCACCATTACAACAACGCCTACGATGCCTACAGCGGCCAGCAGCACAACGGCCGCCAGGGATACGGCAACCAGGGATACAGCCGCCAGCAGAGCTATGAAGGAGAGCGAAACTCCTTCATGTTCTCGCTGCTGGTGCTCAGCTCCTACATCATCAATGCAGATGGCAAGATCATGCATTCCGAGATGGAGATGGTGCGCCGCTTCCTGCGTCAGAATTTCGGCGAGGCAGCCAAGCAGCAGGGCGAGGAAATCCTCCTCAAACTCTTCGAACAGCAGAAGCAGATGGGCATGCAGCAGTACCGTTCGGTGATACAGGACAGCTGTCATCAGATACGTGCCAACATGATGTATGAACAGCGCCTGCAGTTGCTCAATTTCCTCGTCATGATAGCCCAGGCCGATGGAGTTGTGAATTCTCAGGAGATTCAGGCACTCAAGGAGATGGCCATCCACATGGGTCTTTCTGCCGAGGATGTAGACCAGATGCTGAACCTGGAGAGCGGGGCTTCTTCAGCAGGTAGTCTGGATGATGCCTACCGTGTTCTGGGTATCAGTCCTGACGCCTCAAACGATGAGGTGAAGGCCGCATACCGCAAGATGGCGCTCAAGCATCATCCTGACAAGGTAGCAGCCCTAGGTGAAGATGTGCGCCGTGCAGCCGAGAAGAAATTTCAGGAAATCAACGACGCCAAAGACCGCATTTACAAAGCTAGAGGACTCTAGGTTCCAGATTAGGATTAAAGGAGTTAAGACTGATTGTCCTAGCTGCCTGAAAACGAAAAAAATAAAGGCTCGCCAATCAATTTTGGCGAGCCTTTATTGTATCTTATCGTATCTTTATCAGGAGATTATCATCCGAAAAGAGCGGAGAGAGGAGGAAGATTAATCCTCACCCTCAGTCTTTCTTCTGCGGATAGCGCGCTTGCGCTTTGGCTTCTCCTCTGTCTTAGGAGCCTCTATCTTAACACCAGCCAATTCTGGGTCGATGAGGATACGGCCGCAATACTCACAAGGGATAATCTTCTTGTGCATCTTGATATCGAGCTGGCGCTGAGGTGGAATCTTGTTGAAGCAACCGCCACATGCATCACGCTGCACGTAAACGATACCCAAACCGTTGCGGGCACCATTACGGATGCGCTTGAAGCTCTGGAGCAAACGTGGCTCAATCTTCTTCTCGAGCTCGAATGCCTTCTCCTTCAAATTCTCCTCTTCCTCACGGGTTTCAGCCATGATAGACTCAAGCTCAGAACGCTTCATTACCAAACCCTTCTCGCGGTCTGCCTTCTGGTCCTCAGCCTTGTGAAGGTCGTACAGGCGCTCGTTGATTGTCTGCTGCGCCTCGCGGATCTTCTTGCTGCAAAGTTCGATTTCCAGCTCCTGGAACTCGATTTCCTTGCTCAAAGTATCATACTCGCGGTTATTGCTAACCATTTCGAGCTGCTTCTTATAACGCTCCACGCTAGCCTGAGCCTCCTCAATCTCGTGCTGCTTCTGATCGATGGCGCGGTCAAACTGCTCAATATCGGTCTGGATTTTCTCGATACGGGTGGTAAGACCAGCAATATCGTCTTCCAAATCCTGAACTTCGAGAGGCAACTCACCTCTCAACGCACGCTTTTCATCAATTGCAGACAAGGTGGTCTGAAGCTGATAGAGAGCCTTCAACTTCTCTTCCACTGTCAAATCTGTAGGATCTTTCTTTGCCATAACTTTATTTTTTTTAATGTTGAATGTTAAATGTTGAATGTTGAATGAGGCTTGCGCCCTTCCAACCTATAAATACAATATCGGGTTCGTATTTATCTCCGAGATGCAGCATTTGGCATCAGGGAAATTCTCCTGGATGATGCTGCGGAAGATTTCGCCCGTAAACTGCTCACTCTGATAGTGGCCGATGACGCAGATCTGAATCTCCTGCTCGTGGCCGAAATACTCGTGATAGCTCATCTCGCCCGTGATGAAGGCATCGGCACCTGCCTTGATGGCTGCGTCGAGCAAGAAAGCACCTGCTCCACCGCAGAGTGCCACCTTCCTGATAGGCCGGCGAAGCAACTGGTTGCACTGCACGCACTCCACGCCGAACCGCTCCTTGAGCATCAGCACCAAGTCGTCGGCTGCCAGGTCCTCAGCCACCTCTCCGATGACGCCCTCGCCGCCCTTCACGCCGTCCACTTCCTTCTCGCCAGCAAAGAACTGCACGTTTCGCAGTCCCAGTTTCTCGGCAATCTTGAAGTTCACGCCGCCCGCAGCCGCATCCATGTTGGTATGCATCGCCACGATGGTAATATCATTCTTAATCGCCTTGCGCACGGTACGCTGCACGTAGTTCTCGTCCGAGATTCTCGCCAGTTTGCGGAATATCAGCGGATGATGGCTCACGATGAGGTTACAGCCCTTCCGGATGGCCTCGTCTACCACGGCTTCAGTAACGTCAAGACACAACAATGCCCCTGACATTTCTACCGCCTCTGTCAATCCAACTTGCAGGCCGGCATTATCATATCCTTCCTGCAAGGGCAGAGGCGCGTAATGTTCAAGGGCATCAACTACCTGTTTTATTTTCACGCTCCTATTCAATATTTTATTTTTAGACTGCAAAGTTACTCATTTTTCCCCGATTTTATCTCCATACAGCCCTCCGTTTAAACTTTTTTAATATAAAGTTTCGCTTTTGCGCAAAATATTTCACAAAAACAGCCGATAGTTGTAGATTTTTTATTAATTTTGCAAGCATACTTCATAAAAGCAGAACGGAGCCCGTCCCCAAGGAAAGGTTCCCGATGAAGAACAGAGTATAATAAATTGGTTTAGAACATCGTATCATAAAAATAGTATAGCTTATGCATCAATCTACATTACCCTGCGATTTCGCACTCCCTGCCGAATGGGAGCCACAGAGCGCCATCATGCTCACCTGGCCACATGCCGGCACCGACTGGAAGCCGTATCTGCCTGAAATTACAGATACTTATCTCGAACTGGCAGATATCATCACGCGCTACGAGCAGCTGCTTGTGGCTACACCCGATGTGCCTGCCACCCGATACCAGCTCAAGAAAAAGCTCTCTGCCGAACAGATGAGCCGCGTGCTGCTCTACGAGGTAGAAAGTAATGATACCTGGGTGCGCGACCACGGACCCCTCACGATGGTGCTGCGCAAAAAGCAGAACACCTGGATGGTGCCTTACCGCATACTCGACTTCAAGTTCAACGGCTGGGGCGAAAAGTTCAGATGGGAGAAGGATAATGCCATCACCCTGCAACTATACTATCAGGCAGCCTTCAATGCCGATATAGAGAACCACCAGGGCTTCGTGCTCGAAGGAGGCAGCATCGAGAGTGACGGAAAGGGTACACTCTTCACCACCTCACAGTGCCTGCTGGCGCCTCACCGCAACCAGCCGCTCGACCACGACAGCATCGACCATCTGCTGCAGACTTTCTTCCAGCTCAAGAGAGTCGTCTGGCTGGATCACGGCAATCTGATTGGCGATGATACCGACGGCCACATCGACACCATCGTGAGAGTGGCTCCACACGACACCTTATTATATGTAGGCTGCGATAATCCGGAAGATGAGCAGTATGAAGACTTCCAGGCGCTGGAGAAGCAGCTCAAGGGCCTCTTCACCTGGGAGGGATACCCTTACCGCTTGCTCAAACTGCCGATGCCCGACCCTATCTATGATGAGGGCGACTGCCTCACCACCAACCCGGAGAGCGAGGGCGACCGCCTGCCTGCCACCTATGCCAACTTCCTGATACTGAACAAGGCGGTGATTTATCCAACCTATAATCAGCCGGAAAAGGACGAGGAGGCACGCAAGCAGATTCAGCTTGCCTTCCCCGACCGCGAAATCATCGGCGTAGATTCGCAGACCATCATCCGCCAGCATGGCAGCATCCACTGCATCACCATGCAGTTGCCCGAGGGAGCCCTCAGAGACTCAAAATTCAACACTCAACACTCAACATTCAACATTTAACATTTAACATTAAAAGTAAAAAATGAAAGTCGGTTTATTACAACTTCATAATACGGCAGATATCGCCAACAACAAGCAGCGCCTGGCTGAAGGCATCATCGACCTCGCCCATCGCGGCGCAGAGCTCATCGTGCTTCAGGAGCTTCATAACTCCCTCTATTTCTGTCAGGTAGAGGATGTTGACCTCTTCGATCTGGCAGAGCCTATTCCAGGCCCTTCAACCGATTTCTACGGCAAGCTTGCCAAGGATCTCGGCGTCGTCATCGTCACCTCCCTCTTCGAGCGCCGCGCTCCGGGCCTCTACCATAATACGGCGGTAGTGATGGAGAAGGATGGAAGCATAGCCGGAAAATACCGCAAGATGCACATCCCCGACGATCCTGCCTACTACGAGAAGTTCTATTTCACTCCGGGCGACCTCGGTTTCCACCCTATCCAGACTTCTGTAGGCAAGCTCGGCGTGCTGGTTTGCTGGGACCAGTGGTATCCTGAAGCAGCCCGTCTGATGGCGCTGCAGGGAGCCGAAATGCTCATCTATCCTACCGCCATCGGCTATGCCACCTATGATACCGAGGAGGAGCAGCAGCGCCAGCGCGAGGCGTGGACTACCGTGATGCGGGGCCATGCCGTAGCCAACGGATTGCCGGTCATCGCCGTAAACCGCGTAGGTTTCGAGCCTGATCCAAGCGGTCAGACCGAGGGCATCCAGTTCTGGGGCAGCAGTTTCGTAGCCGGTCCTCAGGGCGAGCTCTACTACCGTGCCAGCGATCAGGAAGAAGAGAGCCTGGTGGTAGATATCGACCTGAAGCACAGCGAGAATGTGCGCCGCTGGTGGCCATTCCTCCGCGACCGCCGCATCGAGAACTACGGAGATATTACCAGGCGATTTATCGATTAACCCATTTTTGCCGGAAATTCCGAGAGAATATCGGGATTCCGGCATACATATATATATAAGGTATAGATTTTCAGGATAAATGGAGAATTTGGAAGTGATGGTGATACTTTTCATCATCGTGATTTTAGGTTACGTCGCCTGCAAGTTGGGATATATGGGCGACAAGTTTGACAAGAAGTTATCCAGCATGGTGGTAGATATCACCTGTCCCCTGCTGGTGCTCTCGTCAGTAATGGGCGATGAGCTGCCCGACCGCACGCTCATCCTTCCCCTCCTGGGCGTAGGTTTCCTTACCTACATCCTTTTGCTGGTATTCGGTTTCTGGGTGCCGCGTCTCATCACTCGCAATCATGATGACCAGGGTATGATAGGTTTTGCGCTGATGTTCGCCAACGTAGGTTTCATCGGCTACCCTATCGTTTCAAGCATATTCGGCCCGAAGGCCATTTTTTATGCAGCCCTGCTCAACATGCCGAACACCTTTTTTATTTTTACGGCAGGTGTCATGCTCATCAAGGGCGAGTACAGCGTCAAGCAGTTCAATCCTAAGGTACTGTTTTCTCCGGCTCTTCTGGGTGCCTTCGTTGCCGCCCTCCTGGTAGCTTTCGGGGTTCATACGCCGGAAATCATTGCGCGTCCGGTAACGATGGTGGGCAACATTACGGTTCCTGCAGCCCTGATGATTATCGGTTCCTCGATGGCTAAGTTGCCGGTGAAGGAGATTATCGGCAGTCCTAAGGTATACCTCTCCTCGTTCTTGCGTCTTGTGGTAGTACCTCTGAGCATTTATTTCCTGTTCAAGGTATGTGGTGTAAGCGATCAGGTCAACGACATCAATACGGTTGTCATTGCGATGCCCGTAGCGAGTTTCGGCACGATGTTCTGTCTGAAATACGGCCGCAATCCTTCGCTCATCACCGAGATGACGTTCATCACCACGGTTGGCAGCATCATCACCATCCCGCTGATTACGCTCCTCTTTTCGTAATGCAGGAAGGGTGAAATGCCTGGCGTACTTGCGTATCTTACTGCAAAAATCCCCTGATGCTACAGAGAGCACCAGGGGATTCTTATCTTTTAATTGTAATAATCAACATTCAACACTCAACATTCAACATTACTTAACGCTGATTTTCTTTCCATTCTTGATGTATATACCCTTCTTCATAGCCCCCGTAATGCGGCGGCCGCTCAGGTCATAAATGGCAGCATTGTCTGGCTCCTGATCCGATGTTACAGAATGGATGCCGGTAGACTCCAGGTTGCGGTAAGTCCTTACCTCGAGTTCATAAACCGGTTCAAGACCTCTTACGCTGTTCACGCTTCCAGCACCAAACACGATGTTTTCAGCCAATTTACCATCCACCAGTGCATAATACTTTGATACGCCTTCATCCACCGTCAGATAATAGTAATAAGTGGAGCCGATGACAGGTTTGCCATTATAGAAATTGCGGGAAGGATTATACTGGCTTCCTGCTTCCTCGAATGTTACACCTTCTCCTATTTTGGTTCTCACCTCAAATGTGCGAGGTTCGTATCCGGTTGCCGGCAGACGCAGTCTCTCAAAGTCCTGACCATACAGTTCCATATACTCCTCCGAGCCATTTCTCTTAGCCACAACAGCCAGATAATCACCCGGTTCTGCATCTACAGTACTCAGAACCGTAAAGACCAATTTAGGATAGATGTAGCCCCGTCCAAAATCTTTAACCGTCTTGGTGCTGGATGATATAATCTCCCGAATCTCGCCCTTAGCATTCATCAGAGCCATGGCAAGTACTCCGTCAAAGTTCTGTTTTCCTTCATTTTTGATTGGTACTGAAAAGACGATACATTTCTGTCCCTTCTTCACATCAGTAACATTCATATTCATTTTCTGAAGATAGTCAGTCATCTTCGTGAATCTCATATCAGAGATCTTTTCCTTTCCGTCAGATGGCTCCATGCCGAATACTGCCATCTGGCCAACGTTATACCGACTGGCAACTGGCTTTCCTTCTTCGTTTTGCGGATTGAGGGCTCCTATATGGTAGAACCCGTTGCAAAGACCGCCCCAGCCCCAGTTTACGCTGAAGTTATCGTCCTTATAACCATCTATCACGAAGGCATGACCGCCGCCAATAGAGTCGAATGCAGCATAGAGCACAGGACGGTTGGCATCAATCTCTCCGCGCAACTTTTCGTTCCATTCCTCTGCGCTCCCAGCTTCTATTGACATCTGATGCGAAATCTTGCTGTAGCCGAAATACTTCTGCATGGCGGCCACCAGATCGCTTATATACGAACCGCTACCGTCTTCAGTATACTGCATATCCACAGCCACACCGAGGTCTGACATGAGCCTTGCCACGCCGTCGAAGTCAGCAGCGTTGGTTCCGTCATATCGCACAGGCATATTTGCCCAATCATATTCGTGCTCGAATTGGGCAGTCAGGGTCTTGCCGTCCCATTTATAGGAATGGCTTCCAGTACCCTTGGCAGGATAACCGTGATACTGCATCACGATGGCACCAGCCGTAGCCGCACAGCCAACAGGATATTTGTTTGGCGTGTACTTGTTGAATGGAGCCATCTGGTTCCATTTCGCGGTATTGAGCAGCTTTTCGCCGCTGAAACCGGTTCTTGTGGCAGTCTGGTTCGCCTGATTACTGTTAGCCAGCGCTGCTATCTGCCGTTCATAACTCTTGAGCAGGTCCTTCAATCCGTCGGGCAGATTTCCTGCATCAAATGTTCCTGTTGAGGTATACCCCAAAACTGGCGCTACTGCGTCGTCACCTGCTATAATGACGAATCCGCCTGCGTCATTGTTGAAAACATAATAAGCATCAGAGCGCGATGCGGTATTAGCCGTCCGGCTCTTGGCTCTAGCTTTCTGCGGCATCTGTTTTCCCCAGAAGCTGTAAGCCTGCTGCTGTGCCTGCCATTGAGTTATCCGTTTAGCCTCCGAAGGAGAATATGCCAGCAGCAACAATGCCAATATGTTTTTAAAGTGTAATTTTCGTTTCATTAGTTCTTGTTGTTTAATAATTTTCTATATACCTATTATAGTTTTTTAGATATTTTATCCTTTTCTAAAGTTCATGCAACGAAAGTTTTCTTCTAATTGCCGAAAGTAGTTTATCCTTTTGCAAAGATAGGGAAAATATTAATACCCAGCAAGTTTTTTTGCTTTTTTTTCATCGCATCCCCTATTTTTTTTACGCATTGCCCCTCTTTTTACGTTTTAAGCGAAAAAAAAATCCCCTGATGCCACAGAAAGCACCAGGGGATTCTTATCTTTTAATTGTAATATTCAACATTCAACACTCAACACTGAACACTTAACACTCAACATTCAACACTCAACATTCAACATTACCCATTACTTCGCGCTAATTTTCTTGCCATTCTTGATGTATACGCCCTTCTTCATAGCCTCAGTAATGCGGCGGCCGTTCAGGTCGTAAATGGCAGCATTGCCTGTTTCCTTATCCAATGTTACAGAATGGATGCCGGTAGGCTCCAAATCCTCTACCACATTATCAAAGTATTTAATCCAGTTCTTGGTATACTGATGAGCATCATACTTCGCCTTGCTGCCCGGATAGAGATGCAGCGTGCGGTATAAACTTGTGCTCTTGCTAGCAAATACACACCAGCTTATCCAGTAAGGAGCCTCTTTATGACGCATATATACATCCGTCAGTTTGAAGCAGGCATTGAATGTATTGCGGCCGAATTCCTCTATCGTCTCAGGCAAATCAATCTCCTTCAGATTGGTAGACCTAAAGGCGCTGGAGCCCAACTCCCTGACACCAGCAGGCATCTTGAAATGCTCCAGATAAGTGTTGCCTTCAAATGCATACTTAGGAACCATATCAGCCTTGTAGCCGTCATAAGCCACCACCTTAGCACCACTCAGGTCGATGCTCTTGAAATAATGGCTTGCCATCTCATCAAAGTCGCGCTTGTCAATCTCGCCGTTCACCTTGATATTTCTGTATACAAAATAGTCAGGGATTTTCTTGGCAAGTTCAGACTTCAGCTGTCCAGCCTTCTCCAGGTTGATCACCAACTCCTTTTCCTGATAATCGCGATAAGTCTTAACCTCAAGGGTATAAACCGGTTCAAGGCCTCTGAAAGAATTTGGACTCTCAGTACCCAAATTGATATCATTAACCAGTTTGCCATTCAATTCAACGCAACAGTTCGCAATGCCTGCATCTAACGTCAGATAATAATAGTAATTGGCACCGATAACAGGTTTGCCATTATAGAAATTGGTGGAAAGATTATACCACGTTTCTGCTTGCTTAATAGTTGCACCTTCTCCCACTTTCGTTCTGATCTCGTATGTAAGAGGCTTATATCCGGTTGCCGGCAGACGCTTTCTCTCAAAGTCCGGATCATACAGTTCTATATACTCTTCTGAGCCATCTTCCTTTGCCACAATAGCCAGATAGTCACCCGGTTCTGCATCTACAGTACTCTCAAAAATAAAAGACAAAGAAAAATAATAATAACCGGTTTTAAAATCTGTTAGTTTAAAAGGCTTGGTTATTACGATTTCTCGCATCTCGCCCTTCGCATTCATCAGAGCTACGGCAATCTCACCGGTAAAGTTGTGGTCTCCCGTATTGCCGATTGGCGCAGAAAAGACGGCACCTCTCTGCCCCTTCTTCACATCGGTAATATTCATATTCAATGTCTGCAACTGATTGGCAAGTTTCACGAATCCGATAGCAGATACTTTCTCCGTACCGTCAGAAGGCTGCATGCCGAATACTGCCGATTGTCCTACATTATACTTCTCGCCCGTTGGCTTTCCTGCGCTTTCCGGATTCAAGGCTCCAATCTTGTAGAAACCGTCACATAAGCCGCCCCAGCCCCAGTTTACGCTGAAGCTTTCGTCCTTGTAACCGTCAATTACGAAGGCATGACCGCCACCAGTATTAGGGTCAGAAGCAGCATAGAGTACAGGGCGGTTGGCATCAATCTCCTCGCGCAGTCTGCCGTTCCAAGCCTCTGCACCCACATCTTCTATTGCCATCAGATGCGAAAGTTTGCTGTAGCCGTAGTACTTCTGCAGGGCGGTTACCAGGTTGCCGATATACGCACCGCTTCCGTCCTTATTATACTGCATCTCCACTGCCACACCGAGGTCTGACATCAGTCTTGCCACGCCGTCGAAAGCGGCATCGTTGGTGCCGTCATATTTGGCAGGCATGTTTGCCCAATCATAACCGAGCTCGAAATTGGCAGTCAGGGTTTTGCCGTTCCAGGTATAAGAATGGCTTCCGGTGCCCTTGGCAGGATAACCGTGATGCTTCATAACGATGGCACCAGCCGTTGCCACACAGCCTGTTACATAGTTATTTGGCGTATACTTGTTGAAAGGAGCCCCCTGGTTCCATTTCGCAGTATTGAGCAGTTTTTCGCCTGTAAATGCTGCTCTTGTGGCAGTCTGGTTTGCCTGATAACTGCTGCCCAGCGCCGCAATCTGGCGCTCATAGCTCTTCAGCAGGTCCTTCAGTCCGTCAGGCAGATTCTCGGCATCGAATGATCCCGTTGAGGTATAGCCCAATACTGGCGTTACGGCATCATCACCAGCGATAATGACGAATCCGCCTGCATCGTTGTTAAATACATAGTAAGCATCCGATGGCGATGCAGTAGTAGCCGTGCGGCTCTTCGCCTTCGCCTTCTGCGGCATCTGCTTTCCCCAGAAGCTGTAGGCCTGTTGCTGAGCCTGCCACTGTGTGATTCGCTTGGCTTGCAGAGGAGAGTATCCCAGCGCCAGCAACAATACCAATAGGAATTGAATGTGTAATAATCGCTTCATAAGTTCTTATCTTTAAAGGGTTATTATATATATG
>JAJXBQ010000371.1:0-1809 GCA_021640525.1 Segatella copri | reverse complement strand
CTTATAACATCATAATATATCCGCTTATATCTTATCATATCCCCCACTTCACGAAAACGTTTACAACGATTTATTTAGAATAAGCCTTTCTATTTTTGGCTTTTCAAAAGATAATATTTATCTTTGCAGAAGAAATAACTTATATATAATAACCCAACAAACCGAAAAAATAGATGAAGAAATTTTTTAGCATGGTATGTGCTTGCTTGTTGGCGCTAAGTGCCCAGGCAACCGATATCAAAAAGTATGATGCTCTATATGAGAATCTGCCATTCCAGATGGAAAAGGTAACCCGTCCGCAATTCCCAGCCAATGAGGTAAACCTCAAGGACTTTGGTGCTATTGGAGATGGCTCTTCTCTCTGTACCACAGCCTTTGCCAAGGCTATCGATGCGCTGACTCAGAAAGGCGGCGGCAAACTCATCGTTCCACAGGGCGTATGGTTCACAGGTCCTATCGTATTGAAGAGCAATATCAACCTGCATCTCGAAAAAGGTGCAGTCATCCTTTTCTCACCAGATGATGCCCTCTACCCTTTTATAGAAACATCGTTTGAGGGTTTGGATACACGCCGCTGCCAGTCGCCTATCTCTGGTCATCATCTTACCAACGTGGCAATTACCGGTCAGGGCTGCATCGACGGAAACGGAGAATACTGGCGCCCATTGAAGAAGCAGAAGGTTACCGCTGCACAGTGGAAGCAGATTACTTCACGTGGCGGTGCGTTCAAGAGAGCCGACTACTGGTTCCCATCAGAAGGTGCATTGAAGGCAGACAACAGTGCCAACATGAATGTGCCTAAGACTCCAGCTTCAGAAGAAGAATGGAACGAGATCAAGCGTTTCCTCCGCCCTGTCATGATCAGTCTCGTAAGCTGCAAGAACGTTTGGCTCAATGGTGTCATCTTCCAGAATTCACCTGCATGGAACATCCATCCGCTGATGTGCGAGAACGTTCTTATAGAAGATGTATTGGTCCGCAACCCTTCATATGCCCAGAATGGTGATGGTCTTGACCTGGAGAGCTGCAAGAATGCACTCATCGTCAACTCTACTTTCGATGTAGGCGATGATGGTATCTGCATCAAGAGTGGTAAGGATGCTGACGGAAGAAAGCGCGGCATTCCTTGCGAGAATGTCATCGTAAACGGCTGTACCGTATTCAAGGGGCACGGTGGTTTCGTTGTTGGCAGCGAGATGAGCGGTGGCGTAAAGAATATCAAGGTGAGCGACTGCCAGTTCCTCGGCACCGATGTAGGTCTCCGTTTCAAGAGTACCCGCGGTCGTGGTGGTGTAGTAGAGAATATCTACATCGACAACATGTCAATGTTTGATATTCAGACAGATGTCATCACCTTCGACCTTTACTACGGTGGAAAATCAGCTGTTGAAGTATTAAACGATGGCGACCAGAAGAAGCAGCAAGTGGTAGATATGAAGAAAGTAGATGAAACCACTCCAGCCTTCCGCAACATCGATATCAATCACGTCATCTGCCGTGGCGCACGCCGTGCCGCCTACTTCAATGGCCTTCCAGAGATGCCAGTGCAGAACATCAGCATCAAGGATATGGAGGTGAACAATGCCGAGCAGGGTATCGTTATCAACCGCACCGATGGTGTGAAGTTGGAAAATATCAAGGTGAGTGCCAAGACCCACACCTTCGACGCCAAGAATTCGAAGAACGTAACGGTGAATGGCAAGACTTACAAAAAGATAGATGACAAGGGAATCACCCTTGATTTCTAACCGACATTCGAGAGTGTAAACTAAACTGTGTCAATCTACAATAAAAGTAGTTTAACACAGT
>JAJXBQ010000099.1:0-11414 GCA_021640525.1 Segatella copri | reverse complement strand
AATTAATAATTTACAATTTATATTTTTTTTAAAGCTTTTGCCCTTACAGGGCGTTTTAAATGCAATTATATTTACCCAGGGTGTTGCCCTGGGCTAGGAGCTTCTGCCCTTACAGGGCGTGCTGACTATACATTTCTGGGCGTGTGGGTTTTACCAGAATTTCTTCTGCTGCTCTGACCACTCAAATCCTTGGGTAGCCATTTGGGCTTCTAATGCCGCACGGTTCACATTGAAGTGATTACAAATCTCATCGAGTGTTTCAAACTCGTGGTCACGAAGCAGGAAGTTGATGGCGCTTACGAGCATCGGAACATCATTCATTGGTAACTTATCCATCCTTTTTATATTGATTAATTAATATTTATTATTGATTACTTGAGGCACCTTGCCTCTTTCGGGGTGCAAAATTACTGCAAAATTCAGACAATACCAAAAAAATCCCAGCAATCTTTTACCGATTGCTGGGATTTTTATAAATTATTGATGATTTACGCATTCACTGCCACTGAAATCCAGTCGAAGACGAATGAGCAAATACCGAATGCTACGATACCTACGGTGCAGATTGCAAGCGCCAACTTGGTTGAGCATGCGCTCTGGAAGGTAGGAAGCGGATTATCGCTGTGCTTGATGAACATTGCCTTCACGATGAGCAGATAGTAGTACAAGCTGATAACTGTATTTACCAACGCGATGAATACTACGCCGTATGCCCAGGCTCCCAATGTGGTGTGGATGTCGTGTGTACCAACTGCTGCCATGAACACGAAGAACTTCGAGAACATACCAGCGAATGGAGGAATACCACCCAATGAGAACAATGCCAAAGTCATCAGGAACGCCAAACGTGGGTTGGTCTTGTACAAACCATTGTAGCTGTCCATCTGAACTGTACCGTTGTTGTGCTCCTCAATAGATAAGATGATGGTGAAGACGCTCAGGTTGGCTACTACGTAAATCAATACATAGTAAGTCAGGGCGCTCACGCTCATCGCTGAGTTACCTACCACTGCCAACATGATGTAACCTGCCTGAGAGATAGAAGAGAATGCCATGAAACGCTTCAGGTCGCTCTGACGGATGGCAAACAGGTTGGCGATAGTGATAGAAAGTACAATCACGATGTAAAGCAACACAGTCCAGTACTCTACCATTGGCTGGAACACCTTCATCAGGATAGCGCAGAGTGTGAACGCTGCAGCACCCTTAGATACTACTGAAAGATAACCTGTAACAGTAGTAGGTGCACCCTGGTATGAATCGGCTGTCCAGAAGTGGAAAGGAACCAAGGAAATCTTGAAACCGAGACCACTGAAGAAGAATACCATACCGGCGATTGTCAATGGAGATGCAGAGATAACGTTTGCCATATCGTTGAAGTACAAAGTACCACAAGCTGCATAGAGCAGAGAGATACCGTAGATCATCACGCCACTAGAGAAAGTAGCAGTAAGGATGAACTTAGCACCTGCCTCAGCAGAATTGTGACGGTACTTATCGAATGCTACCAAGCAAGCCATTGGCACAGATGCCATTTCGAGGCCGAGGAAGAACAGGAGGAAGTGGTTGGCACTAACCATCATGTTCATACCGAGCAAGGTAGAGATAATCAGCATATAGAACTCACCCTCCTTGAAGGCTGTGTCCTCACGGCTCAACCATTCCTTAGCCTGTACCATCACGATGAGGGTACCCAGCGCCAGGATGGTCTTCAAGACACCGGCAGCAGGACTTGTGGTATACATGCCGCCAAATGCCTCTGTGGCTTCTGTTGGGAAGATGTTGATGGCAATGTGAGCCACCATCAAGAGACATACCAGAGGATTGAACCACTTACGGTCTGCGCTCTTGGAACTGCAGAAGTCAGCAATGAAAGTGATCAACAGAACTACCATCAGGGTAGCTTCTGGAATCATATTTAAAAATTGACTGTAATTCATTTCTTCTGATATTTATTACATGATTACACTAAAGATAGGACCTACAGCGTCCATGATAATCTCCTCTGCCCAGAGTGGGAACATACCGAGACCTGCAACACAGGCAATCAGACCTGCTACAGCGATACGCTCGTCCCAGGTAGCATCGTGAAGCTTCTCCAACTTTGGATTAGGAACCTTCTGATAAAGGATCTTACCAACACAACGCAAGATGTAAACCGCTGTGATAACGATTGAGGTACATGCGATGATGGTACATACACGATGGAATGTATCTGCATTCTGGAAAGCACCTACGAAGATGGTCATCTCGGCTACGAAACCTGAGAAACCAGGCAAACCGAGGTTAGCCAAACCTGCTACTGCATAACCTACTGAGAGGAATGGGATAATCTTCATCAAACCACCCAGATAGCGTACGTCACGTGTACCAGCCTGATGGTAAATCATACCGATAACGGCGAAGAAGAGGGCGGTCATCAAACCGTGAGACAACATCTGGAGGATTGCACCAGTAGCAGCTGTCTCGGTCATCATACAGAGAGCGAAGAGCACCATACCACAGTGAGATACTGATGAGTAAGCATTGATGTACTTCAAGTCGGTCTGTACACAAGCTGACAAAGCTCCATATACGATAGAGATGGTAGTCAGCACGAGGAACACCTTGATCCAGAATCCGTGAGTAGCAGCTGGCAAGAGGAACATGGCGATACGGAAGCAACCGTAACCACCGAGCTTCATCAATACACCGGCGTGCAACATAGATACGGCTGTTGGCGCACTAGCGTGACCATCAGGAGACCATGTGTGGAATGGGAACAGAGCACCGAGGATACCGAAACCGATGAAGAGCAATGGGAAGAACACGTTCTGCACGCTCTCTGGAATCGCATGAGCACCATTGGTATGGTGAGCGATATCGAGGATTTCGAAGGTCTGAGCACCACTGTAGAAGTAGATACCCAGGATACCGATAACCAAAAGGGCTGAACCACCCATCAACATCAAAGTCAACTTCATGGCTGAATACTCCTTCGCACCACTACCCCATACACCGATGAGGAGGTACATTGGAATCAGCGCTACCTCGTAGAACATGAACATGGTGAACATGTCGATAGAGATGAAGAAGCCATATACACCGATGCTCAGGAGGGTAAACCAGAGGAAGTATTCCTTCTTCATTGGCTCCATCTGCCAAGAAGCAAATGTACCGGTGAACACGATGACTGAAGTCAGGAGAATCATCACTACAGAGATACCATCCACACCGAGTGAATAGTTGATGTGCAATGGCTCAAACCAAGGCACACAGTAGGTGAAGAGCATCGGAGCTTGGTCGGCTGGCATTGTCTCACGAGCTTCGAGAAATGCAAACACCAAATAGATGGAGAGACCGAGCAGTACGCTGGCACCTGCTACCATCACACCACGAACCTGCTTGTCGTTGCGTGCCAACCAGAGGCCGAGCAACATCAGGAGTGGTACTATGACGAATATACTTAAATTCATTTCTTTTCTATTTACTTAATTGTGAGACTTTCATTAAAGAAGTGCGAGCAGGCACAATGTCAATGCTACGGTACCGGTGAGGAACCAGATAGCATAGCTGCGAACATCACCACTCTGCCATGGACGGATGGTTTCACCTGCCTCCTGTGTACCCCAAGCCATGAAGTTGAAGGTACCATCGATAACGCGACGGTCGAACCATGCGATTGGCTTTGAGAAGCAACCGAAGACAATCTTGTGGGTGAAGAACTGCCAAGCATCGTCGATATAGAAACGGTTCAAGGCTGCCTTGTGCAACTTAGGCATCTTCTTAGCCAAAGCGTCTGCCAATGGAGTCTTCTTAGGAGCATACATGTAAGTAGCCAGACCGATACCGATGATAGCAACGATAACAGAGGTTGTTGCCACACTCATGTCGATATGGATATCGTAGCTCTGACCTGTAGCAGATACGAAGTGACCGAATGGAATCAAACCACAGAGGCAAGAGATGATGGCGAGGAATACCAATGGACCCCACATCACGAAAGGAACCTCCTGTGGCTTGCGACGGTTCTCAGGATCCAGCTCATAGTAGCTCTGTCCCCAGAAGATGACGTAGTAGAGACGGAACATGTAGAATGCTGTCATACCAGCTACCACTGTCATGAACCAGCCCATGAATGGAGAGAACTGGAAGCATGCTGAGATAATCTCATCCTTTGACCAGAAACCTGCGAATGGAGGAATACCTGCAATCGCCAAGCAACCGATGAGGAAGCAGATGTTGGTAATAGGCATGTACTTGTGCAAACCGCCCATGTACTCCTTGAAGTTGCTGCCGATGATGACGATGATGGCACCAGAGCAGAGGAAGAGCAATGCCTTGAACATAGCGTGGGTAAACAGGTGGAAGATACCAGCCATGTAACCCAAACCACCATGGTGGTTATCTACTGCGAAGCAGACGCCGAGCGCTACGAGCATGTAGGCAATCTGAGAGATCGTAGAGAAAGCCAGACCACGCTTGATATCACGCTGGCAGCAAGCTACGGCTGCTGCATAGAATGCGGTGAAGGCTGCAATGTAAGCTACATAGTGAAGAGTCTCAGGAGCATACTGTACCCAGATTGGGAAGAGGCTGGCTACCTGATAAACACCGGCTACAACCATGGTAGCGGCGTGGATCAAAGCAGAAACAGGTGTTGGACCCTCCATCGCATCTGGCAACCAGATGTGCAATGGGAACATCGCACTCTTACCGGCACCACCGATGAACATGAGGAACAACGCTGTTGGCATTACCCAAGCTGCACCTGCCAAAGCTGAGTTGAGCTCAGGCTGAGCATTCAAGTCGTAGTTGAAGGTTCCTACGTAGAAGCTGTAGAACAGGATACCGATCAAGAAGAAGAGGTCAGCGAAACGGGTTACGATGAACGCCTTCTTGCTGGCATGTACTGCAGCATGCTTTGGATAGTAGAAACCGATGAGCAGGTATGAGCACACACCCACCAACTCCCAGAACAGATACATCTGGAAGATGTTGGTAGCTACTACCAAGCCCAACATAGACATGGTGAAGAGGCTCAGGTAAGCGTAGAAACGCTGCATACCCTTCTCATATTCCTCAACCTTGTAGTTCTCATCGCGCTCTGCCATATAGCCGAAGCTGTAGATGTGAACCATGAAGCTGACGGTAGTAATCACGATGAGCATCAATACGGAGATTGGGCTCAGACGGAAACCGATGTTGAAGGTGAGCAACTCAGTAAACTTCAACCATGTGAAATTAAATACGGTAACAGTTGGGTACATACCTGTAGAGGCATCACGACCCACTGCAAAGAAGTACTCGTATGCTGTATAGACAGACATCGCGAATACACAGCCCATCAATACGGTACCGATGAGTGCTGCTACCGGTCTTTTCATCTTCATACCCACAAGTCCCAGAACCAGGAAGCTCAGGAATGGCAGAAGAAGTATCAAAAATGCATAATTGTATTCCATTGTCTTTTAGAATTTCATGTTTTCAATACTGTTCACCTGGTCACTGTGATAGTTGCGGTAAACGTTGATAATAATAGCGAGCGCTACGGCTGTCTCGGCTGCTGCTACTCCGATAGAGAACAATGTGAAGAAGAAACCTTCCAACTGTCCTGGGAAGAGGATGCGGTTGAACACAGCGAAGTTCAGGTCGGCTGCATTCAATACAAGCTCGATGGAGATGAGCATGGCAACGAGGTTACGGCGTGTACAGAAGCCATAGACTCCGATGAAGAACAAGAGTGCTGAGAGCACGAAGAAATATTGTACTGGAATCATTTCTTATCCTCCTTTCTTGCGATTAAGATACCACCGATGATACATGCCAACAGGAATACAGAGATAAACTCGAATGGCAATACATAGCCATACTTGTCAGCACCTACCAGTGCAGAACCTACCTGGTCCATTGGCACCTCGGTGTCGGCTACGGTTGCAGCCATATCAATAAAGTGATTCTTCAACACGATGACTGCCAGGGTTACGAAACCAACGAGGCAGACGAGTGCGCGACCTACAACCTTGCTACCCTTGACATGCTCCAAAAGACCCTGGAGGGTACGCTTTGATACCAACTGGATAGCGAAGACATAAAGCATGGTGATACCACCGGCATATACAGAAATCTGAGCTGCACCCAGATAAGTATAGTCGAGCAGGAAGAACATGCCTGCTACACCGAAGAGTACGAACAACAGGAAGGTTGCCGCACGCATGATGCGCTTGGTGAACACGCACATGATGGCTGAGCCAAGGATGACTACTGCCAAGATGACGAACATAAATAAATTTGCTGTTATCATTGTCTAAAGTCCTCCTTACTTAGTCTTGGTGTTAAACTTACCGATTTCCAATGGGGCACCACCATCGATGAGGTTAGGAAGGCTTCCGCCCTTATAAACCTCCTTGTCAAGGTGCATCACCAACTTGTTGCGGTCGAAGACTGCATTCTCGAAATCGTTGACAAACTTGATTGCACCGAAGTTACATGCGTTCACACAGAGCTCGCAGAACATGCAGTCGCCCAAGTCGTACTGGTAATCTACCAGCTTGCGCTTCTTCTTGCCTGTCTCTGGGTCCTCCACCATCTCGGTCTGAATCTTGATGGTATCGTTAGGGCATGACTTCTCACACAATGTACAACCCACACACTTGTAAGCCTCGTTCTCATCACGAACGAAGACCAGGCGACCACGGAAACGTGGAGATACGTGGAGTGTAGTCTTGCGGTTCTCAGGATACTGCTCTGTGCTCTTTGGTGTGAAGTACTCCTTCATGGTAGTCTTCATACCGATAGCGAGGGTTTTCAAACCCGCAGCAATACCGCCGAAATATGAATTGTTAGACATACTTTCTTATTATTATAATAATGTGTATTAAAGATTATCCGTGGAATCCGAATGCTACGCATACTGTCATCAAGATCAGGATGACCAGTGACAATGGCATCAGATACTTCCACTCCAACTTCAGAATCTGGTCGATACGCAGACGTGGGAATGTCCAACGTACCCACATCAGGAGCCATACCACAGCAAAGGTCTTACCGAAGAACCAGATGAAACCTGGGATGAGGTTCATCAGATTGTCGAAGCCCTCGATACCGATGTTCAATGGCGCCCAACCACCGAGGAATACGGTAGAAGCAATACCAGAAATCACGAAGAGGTTGAGGTACTCTGCCAGGTAGTAGAAACCGAAGCCCATACCTGAATACTCTGTGTGGTAACCTGCGGTCAACTCACTCTCAGCCTCAGCCAAGTCGAAAGGACCACGGTTTGCCTCAGCATTACCAGCTACGAGGAATACCAGGAAAGCCAGAATAGCTGGCACATGACCCTTGATAATCAACCAGTTCCAAGCACCAGTCTGTGCCTCTACGATACCGCTTACCTGCATGGTGCCGGTAAGAACTACTGCAGAAATCAGACAGAGACCGAGAGACATCTCGTAAGAAATCATCTGTACGGCACCACGCATGGCAGATACCACAGAGTACTTGTTGTTAGATGCCCAACCTGCGAGGAACACACCCAGCACGCCGATAGAACTTACGGCTGTGATGAGGAATACACCTACGTTGAAGTCAAGAATATGAGCTCCCTTGTTCCATGGAAGGAATGAGAAAGTACCTACAGAGGCAATGATCACGAGGAATGGTGCTATGTAGTAGAGCAGCTTGTCGGCTCTATCTACAGCGAAGATCTCCTTGATCAACATCTTGAGCACGTCGGCGAATACCTGGAAGATACCCCAAGGACCTACACGCATAGGGCCAAGACGGCACTGGAAGTAGGCACACACCTTACGCTCCATGAAGATAAGTACGATAGCGATGAGGGCGTATGCTGTCAAAATACAGATACCCACGAGCACGCACTCAATCAGAATCGACAGGAAGTCGCCCAGACCCAAGGTCTGGCGAAGCAGATTGTCGATGAATGTTGTTACTATACTAAAATCAAACATAATTATCTATCAATATCAGGGATTACGAAATCGATTGCTGCACCTGTAGTGATGAGGTCGGCGATCTTCTGACCACGGAGCATTGGATCCAAGGCTCCTGTGAGTGAGAGACCCATCGGACGCATCTTCATACGGTATGGACTCTTGTCACCCTTTGAGTCGAGATATACACCAAACTCGCCGCTGGCACCCTCTACAGAGAAGTACCACTGTCCCTCTGGAACCTTGATGATTGGCTTCTGCTTGATGTAGTACTCACCCTCTGGGATGTTGTCGATCAACTGCTCGATGATGTCCAAGCTCTGATACAACTCCTGGATGTGTACATAGTAACGATCCATTGAATCGCAACCGGTAAGGGTGATTTCCTTCCACTCTACCTTGTCGTACATATCGTATGGATGACGCTTGCGGGTATCGTTCTTCCAACCTGATGCACGACCAGCAGGACCGGTTACGGCATAGTTGATACAATCCTCATAGTTCATTGGACCTACGCCTTCGAGACGGTTGTGAGTAATCACGTTGTCACCGAATACGTCGAGGTATTCCTGAATCATCGGACGGAGATACTTGCAGAGGGTCTTCACGTTCTGAACGAAGTTAGGGTCGATATCTGCCTGAAGGCCACCGATACGGTAGTAGTTCTGGATCAGACGGCCACCGGTTGTCTCCTCCATCACGTTCAACACGTGTTCACGGTCACGCATACAGTAAAGGAATGCGGTCAAGGCACCCAAGTCCTGTGCGGTACAGCCGAGGTACAACAAGTGTGAGTCGATACGCTGCAACTCATCCATAATGGTGCGGATGTAGCGGATGCGGTCTGAGAGTTCGATACCCATAGCCTCTTCGATAACGCCTACCAAAGCGTGGCGGTGCATCATCGCAGAAAGATAGTTCAGACGGTCGGTCAATGCCAATGTCTGAGGATAGGTCATGTTCTCCCACATCTTCTCGATACCACGGTGGATATAACCGAGGTGTGGATAGATGCGCTTCACGGTCTCACCATCAATAACGGTCTGCAATCGGAGCACACCGTGGGTAGATGGGTGGTTAGGACCAATGTTGACAACATAGTCGTTCTCATCAAAGCGACGCTTCTCTGTAGCAACGAGATGTCCATCCTCGCTCAAGGAATACTCCATGGTGAAGTCATCCTCTGGCTCATCGGTACAAGGGAACTTGTTTGCCTCAGGACTCATATCGAAGTCCTTGCGCAATGGATAGCCCTGGAAATCGGTGCGGAGGAAAAGACGGCGCATATCTGGGTGACCCAGGAACTTGATGCCGACGAAATCGAATACCTCACGCTCCAGAAGGTCAGCCACCTTCCAAAGGTTAATAACTGTAGGAATCACATCACTGCCATCCACCTTCTTGGCGATGGTCTTTACCGAGCAGCGCTCGTTGGTCTGAGTATTCTCGAGAATATAGATACATCCGAGACCTTCCTCACCGAAGTCTTCACCGATGATGGTAACAAGGTAGTCGAAATGCTTCTCGTTCTTCAACTTCGCCATTTCAGAGGCGAAATTATCAAAACTCAATTCAATATTATTCAGTTTCATGTTCTTATACCTTATTATATTAATCAGTTAGACCTTTCTGAGGGTCGAAATCCTCAGGTACTTCAGTTACAATGATAGGCTCCTTGTGTCCGAGCTTCTCGCTGTCAGAGAGGTTCTCGTTGCTCAAACCGCGAAGACCACCCTTGCTCATAGAGAGTTCCTTCTCATCCTGAGACATCTTGTGGTTGGCACCACCGAAGAATTTCTCAACCTTTACCTTACGCTGCAACTGCATCATACCATAAAGGATAGCCTCAGGGCGTGGAGGACATCCAGGGATATAAACATCCACTGGAACCAACTCACTGATACCACGAACTACGTTGTAGCTCTTCTTGAACGGACCACCAGAGATGGCGCATCCACCCACAGCTACCACATACTTAGGCTCAGCCATTTCATCGTACAAACGTTTGAAAACAGGTGCCATCTTATTGGTAATAGTACCGGCACACATAATCAAGTCAGCCTGACGTGGAGAGTTACGGGTTACCTCGAAACCGAAACGTGAGAAGTCGTAACGCGCACAACCTACAGCCATGAACTCGATACCACAACAAGAGGTACCGAAGGTCAAAGACCAGAGTGAGTTACTGCGTCCCCAGTTAATGGCAGCATCGAGCGAACCGACTACCACGTTAGCACCACCCTCATTGAGCTCCTGCGCAATCTTTTCGAGGGTATCATTGTCCTTAAACTCGTCGTAAGGAATACTCTTGATAGAGGCTCTTTTGTTTACTTCCATTCCAATGCTCCTTTCCGCCAAGCGTATGCAAGGCCAAATACCAATACCAACAGGAAGAACCCGATGCTCACGAGAGCCATAGATCCAAACTGCTTAACTACGACTGCCCATGGGTAAAGCAATACTGTCTCGATGTCAAACATCAGGAAAAGGATGGCGAAGAGGTAGTAGCCGATGTGTGATGGCAACCATGAGCTGCCACGAGTCGGAATACCGCACTCAAAAGGTTCACCCTTTACCGGATTGTATGAACGAGGACCGATCAACTTCGCGATGACATAAGCAGCCACCACCAAGGTTACAGCCGTCAGCAAAACGGTGATAAATAGTGTAAAGTTCATAAATTTGTTATAACGTTATTTTATATAAATGCTTCTAAGCGGTTGCAAAGGTAACACTTTTTTCTGAAAGAGCACATTTTTTTATGGTTTAATTTGCATCTAAAGTAAAAAAACTCAAAAAACAGCCTGATTTCATCAGTTAACAGACAGACTTAATGGTGGATCAGAAACAGAGAAAACGAGCGTATTTTGTAGCAATAAGGAACTGAACAGTAGGATTTTTTACCCAAAAAATCATCCGCTTCGACATTGTTTCCGGCACAACTTTCATCGCCTCTCCTACCCTTCATAAAAAGGATGAGAAAGAGATTATCTATAATCTCAATGGCCAGCAAGTAGATAAGACCTCAGCTCAAGGCGGCATCTTCATCTCCCGCCAGAAAGGAAAGTTCTATAAAGCATCCGGTTCTTCCGGAGGAAGGAGATAGTTCTGCTGGCGAATTCAGATGTTTGAATAAGCAGAAGATGATGATTGAATAAGCGTATTCAGATGTTTGAATAAGCGAAAGAATATGATTGAATAAGCGAAAGGAGACGTTTCTTTGGGTTCAAAGAAACGTCTCTTTTAGTTTTAGAAGACTGCTTCTCGAGTTGAAGGAGACTGCTTCTCGAAGGTTGCCACTAGGCTCAGCAGACCTGCTGAGCCTAGTCAGCAGCTCTGCCGACTGCAGTCAGCAGGTCTGCCGAGCCTAGTGACAACACCTTTTAATCGTACAACTACACCCCTTATAGTCGTACAACCATACACCCTATAGTCGTACAACCATACACCCTATAGTCGTACAACCATACACCCTATAGTCGT
>JAJXBQ010000370.1:0-1831 GCA_021640525.1 Segatella copri | reverse complement strand
ATACTACTACCGATTGGCATAATAATGCCACTTATTCCATCATGTACGGTGATATCACCGGTGACCCTGCATACAAGGCCCACATGATGCGTCTTCAGGTTGAAGAACGCTATACAGTTAACAGTAAAGGAGAGAGTGTGCCTATTAAGGAGGTTGCCTGGGGGACGAAGGACGATGTGCCCACTCATTTGCTGTTGCAATTCACCTCTAGTCATGGTGGTGCTTATATAGGTTCTCCTGGCAATTCGCTATGGATTGACAATGTAAAATTGGTCTATTAGAATAAAAGCAGTTAAAGTTGATGTCATACTTTAGCTGCTTTTTTTATGGAGTCAACGAGACTTTGACTTACTTCTTATTTCAAATGAATTTTGTATGTCAGCCCTCCCGTGAAATATTTCATCCTCTGCATTTCGACCTGCACATGCAGATGCTTGAACAGCAGATAAGTGGCTCCCAAAGCAAAGTCCTTGGAGTCGTACTCCGCTATCACCCTCAACTGCGGATGGAAGGAGGGATTGTAGGTGACACCCAGTGCAAAGCCATTCAGTTTGTACTCCTTGCGGTTGTTGTAAAGGTAGGAAAGATGGACACCGATCTCCTCCTTACCCGCAACGGGTATATGCTTGGAGGCGGCAATATAGAAACGGCTGTAATAGCCGTTACCTTCCGTGGTGCCTACCTGGCCGCCGCCGGAAGAAGTGAACGGGTCGGACGTCCCCAGCACGACAGCCGGCATGTATTTCCAGAACTGCCCCTCCTTCAACACACGCAGACGGGCGGAAAAGTAGCGGTCCTGGTTCGTGAATCCGCTGTATCCGTATGGCTTCAATCCCAACGCCTCCGCCTTGAAGAGCGTACACGTGTAGGCCACTTCCAGAAAGGGAAAGACTGTGACATTCAGGAAGTAGTTGTAGGTATGATAGTACCAGGTGGGTGGTGTGAGCTCCTTGTTCAGGAAGTTACCGCCAACCATGAAAGTCTTGTCACGCTGCATCTCCGCAGAGGGCGCATGCAACAGCCCGGTCGTACCATACGTCAACTGGGAAAAGGCCGAAAGGGAAAGGCTGCAAAACAGAACGATAAAGAATAGCTTAAACTTCATCATCACATATAAATTCAGTCGCTGATAAAAAATGGGTTGCTTTATAACATACATCGGACATAGTACCAAAAAAAGGCGTCTGAGTCCCAGACGCCTTCATTTTTAGAGTCTATTTGTCACTTGGAGTGTATTATTCCAGGATAACTACGCGGTTCAGGAAGTTCTTACCGAACATGTTTTCAGTACCACCGAATCCTACGAGTTCAAGCTGGTCCTTGTCAACACCCTGAGCAATCAAAGCGTCGTAAACAACCTGGGCACGCTTTTCGGACAGCTTCTGGTTCCAAGAAGCGCTACCGGTAGCCTTGTCTGCATAACCTGCAACTTTGTACTTCTTGTCCGGATTAGCCTTCAGAATCTTGGCAGCCAGTTCGATGTTAACCTTGCCATAGTCGTCCAGACGGGCGCTGCCAATCTTGAAGAAGATGGCACGCGGACCGGCAACTTCAACTTCCTTGGTCACTTCCTTAACTTCAGGTTTAGCGTTGGCCAGTGCATTCTTGCAGTTAGCCAGGTCAGCCTGAGCCTGAGCCAGTTCGCTTCTATATCTGTTGATTTCTGCATTGACTGCGTCTTCGTCAATCTTAGAAACCGGAACGAACTTCTTACCGCCGAAGATGTAGCTAACACCTGCGGTCAGCATACCTGTACCTTCAGCCTTGCGATGGCTGCTGATATTACCGAAAATGGACGGAGCGATGGCACCGCGAGCTTCTACGTCAATGG
>JAJXBQ010000098.1:0-11499 GCA_021640525.1 Segatella copri | reverse complement strand
TCTTTAATCCTTATAATCTACCTTGATCACGATGACGCGTATCGTCTGGTCGCTGGTGTCATTTGCCACCTTGGCGATGTGCCAGTCTCTAGGGAAGAAGATGAAGAACTCGCCGGGGGTACTGTCGAAGAAACGGGCCTTCCGGCGGTCGTAATCATAGTGGATTACGTCGGGACGATACTTGCTGTTGGGGGTGCTGGAGTAGTGGTCGATCACGCCAAAACGCTCTGTGCCCTTTACTACATACTGAAAATCGATGTGCTTGTTATGACTCTCGCTGCGGCGCTTTTCCAGCGGCTCGTTCTTGCTGTCCTCTACACTTACCACGAGGTCGGAACCCGGAATCTTGTGCTTTCCCTTCGGAATGCTCAGCAAATCGGTCTTTGCCAGATAGTCGAAGAGCGCCTGCCATTGCTGCGGATTCTTCTGATACTGCAGATAGAAATCTGCGAGGTTTACGCTGGAATGTGGCTTCGCCTTGTCGAAACCATTGCGCCAGATACCGCTCTCTGCCCAAGCTATAGCCTCTTTTATGAGTTCGGGCTTATCGCCGTAATACTGTGTGTAATAACCTCTCTTGCAGCTGCATTTCTGCGCTGAATGATGACAGCAGGTATGCGCACCGGCGACCAGCGATGTACAGCATAAAAGGGCTATGCCCCAGATAATCTTCTTCATTTTGACTTATTAAATTGTAGCGTTAGTTAAATTTGAGGGCAAAAGTACAAAGAATATTCGAGAAAACAAACGGAAAATGGAGATTTCTTCGTATCTTTGCACACATATTTTGTAAGATTATGAAAAAACTGTATATTCTTTTGTGTGGGGCAACGGCGGCCCTGCTGATGGCGGCATGCCAGGGAGGAAAGACGGCTGCTGCTGATGCGGAGGCTGGCGATACCCTGGAGATGAAGTACGCCAAGTTGCTCACCATCGTGAAACATGGTGATGGGGAAGAGGCTTCCGATGCAGCAGAAGGCATTGATTATCAGTATGCTGAGGCTATCATCGCCAACCCCTGGAAGGCGGGAACGATGCTGCATCGCTACATCCTGATTCCGAAGGGAAAGGAGGGGGATAAGACGGTGGCGATGCTTGCCAGAAGGCGCAGCATGGGGGCGAGATGCACTACCGATACCGTGCGCACACCGGTGGAGAGCAATCTCGTATTCACCGCCCCTCACTGCCAGCTCCTCACCGAGCTGGGCTGCCAGAATGCCATCACGGGCGTGTGCGACAAGGACTATATCAATATCCCTGACATCAAGAGTAGGGCGCAGGCTGATGCCAAGGTAGCCCATCCTATCATGGACTGCGGCTCCAGCATGCAGCCGGATATCGAGCGCATCATCGCCCTCCATCCTGAGGCTCTGCTCATCTCGCCCTTCGAGAACAGCGGCGGATATGGCAAGCTAGACAAGCTCCGCATCCCTGTCATCGAGACAGCCGACTATATGGAGACCTCGCCTCTGGGCAGGGCGGAATGGATCAAGCTATATGGCTTGCTATTGGGTAGTTCGAAGGCAGATTCCTTGTTCTCTGCCATCGAGAAGGAGTATCTCCAGCTGAAGGCGGAGGCTGCGAAGTTGCCACTGGGTCTCTCCATCCTCACCGAGCGCAAGACGGGCAATGTATGGTATGTGCCGGGCGGCAAGAGCACCATGGGCATCCTGCTGCGTGATGCCCATGCCCGCTACATCTTCGCCGACGACACCCACAGCGGCAGCCTCTCCATGAGCCCCGAACAGATCATCGCCAAGGGCAACCAGGTGGATGTCTGGGCTTTCAAATACTTCGGCGGAAATGCTTTAACCAAGCAGGATCTTCTAGCTGAATATCAGGGTTATCAGGCTCTGAAAGCATTCCAGACGGGCACCGTCTACGAGACCGATACCAGCTGTGAGCCATACTTCGAACTCACCAGTTTCCATCCCGAGATATTGCTCCGAGAGTTCATCATCCTCTCGCATCCAGAAGCAGGAGATAAGTTTGGCAAACTCAGATTCTATAAGAAATATTAATGAAGAAGACAACGATTATATTCATTACGTTGGTGCTAGCGATAGTAGCCTTGTTCTTTGCCAACCTGGCGTGGGGTAGCGTGAGCATTCCATTGAGGGAGGTGCTGAGCATATTGGCGCACCCAGGGGTAGATATGACCCCGGCAGACTCCTATTATCCCAATGAGACCATCGAGTCGATGAGTCATTACATCGTGATGGAATCCCGTTTGCCCGATGCCATCACAGCCCTCTTGGCAGGCGCAGCCCTCGCCACGAGCGGACTCTTGCTGCAAACTGCCTTCCGCAATCCCCTGGCGGGGCCTGACGTGTTCGGCATCAGCAGCGGAGCAGCACTGGCTGTGGCGGTGGTGATGCTCGCCTTCGGCGGCAATATCTCTATCGCAGGCTTCAGCATCGGCGGCTTCTTGTCATTGGACGGACTCACCATCGGTGGCTTCCTAGCCATCCTCATCTCCGCCTTCGCTGGAGCCATGCTGGTGATGGGCATCATCACTCTCTTCTCGGCGATGGTGCGCAATCAAGTGGTGCTCCTCATCATCGGTATCATGGTGGGCTATTTGGCGAGCAGCGGCATCTCCCTGCTCAATTTCTTCAGCTCGGCAGAGGGCATGAAGTCGTACATGATATGGGGCATGGGCAACATGGGCAACGTGTCGATGGCAGAAGTGCCTTACTTCGCCACGGTCACCCTCATCGGCCTGCTGCTCTCGCTCCTGCTGGTAAAGCCTCTCAATGCCCTGCTCTTGGGCGAGCAATACGCCGAGAACCTGGGTTTCAACATTCGCCGATTGCGCATCCTGCTCCTAGTGGTTACAGGTCTCCTGACAGCCGTGGTCACCGCCTTCTGCGGTCCCATCGCCTTCATCGGCCTGGCCACGCCCCACATCGTGCGCCTCCTGATCCGTACTGACAATCATCGTCAGCTCCTGCCTCTCACCATGCTCATGGGCTCCGCCATCGCCCTGCTCTGCAATGCCCTCTGCGTATTGCCAGCAGGAGGCGGCATCATCCCGCTCAATGCCGTGACCCCGCTCTTCGGCGCCCCCGTCATCATCTATGTTTTGGTGAAGAGGAGATAGGGAAAAAGCCAGAGTTTTGCTTAGTTTTTTGCTGGGCTCAACTGTATAGATAGTGTATGAAACAGGAAAAGAATATAGAACGAATGTATCGTCAGCATTATGAGAAGATGTATAATCTGGCCAGGTGCATCCTAAGCGCGTGAAGGAGAGGGGCAAAGCTGTATGATGAGTTAAGAATGCTAAAAAATAATCATGGGTAATGTGTTTACTCATCTATTCTTTGTATCTTTGCAAAGTAGAATTGAGTAATTCGTGACGTAGAATTGAGTAATTCGTGACGTAGAATTGAGTAATTCGTGACGGAGAATTGAGTAATTCGTGACGAAGAATTGAGTAATTCGTTACGAAGAATTGAGTTGTTTAATATTACAAATGAAAGAATATGGGTGAGTATAGAAGACCACATTACAACTTGATGTTGAGTAGGTTGAGCGAAAGACGTAAGTGTATATTTGTTTTGGCAGGACCAAGACAGGTTGGCAAATCAACAGTTATGGCGCAAATAGCAGAGACTATTGATAAGGTAGTATTTCAATTTAATGCTGATTCTGTAAATGAAGAAGATTCGGATTGGATTCGACGTTCTTGGGAGTCTGTTCGAAGCCGAATGGATATTCAGCATTTGCAAGAAGCTGTTCTTG
The DNA here is from genome assembly GCA_021640525.1 of Segatella copri. Lineage (GTDB taxonomy): Bacteria > Bacteroidota > Bacteroidia > Bacteroidales > Bacteroidaceae > Prevotella > Prevotella copri_S. Next base: position 7,755 of record JAJXBQ010000098.1, on the reverse strand, counting down.
TAATAGACGAGATACAGAAAATACGCAGATGGAGTGAATATGTGAAGAGAGAGTGGGATGCCGATACCCTAAATCATGTAAACCTGAAAGTCGTATTGCTTGGTTCGTCTCGCTTGCTTTTGCGCAAAGGGCTAACCGAGTCTTTAGCTGGTAGATTCGAGTTGATTCGTATGGGGCATTGGACTTTTCCGGAAATGAAAGCTGCCTTCGGGTTATCACTCCAACAATGGATTTATTTTGGAGGTTATCCAGGCTCGGTGGATTATATAGGGGATTTTAGGCGTTGGAGGAAATATGTCAAGGATTCTCTTGTGGCACCTGCTATTGAAAAGGATGTTCTCTTGACTTCGAATATTTACAAGCCTTCACTCATGTCACAGCTTTTTGAGGTAGGTTGTTCTTATTCTGGTGAGTTGTTGTCACTCACCAAAATGCTTGGACAATTGCAAGATGCAGGCAATGTCACGACTTTGTCTTCTTATCTCGAAATATTGAAGCAAGCCAACTTGCTTTGCGGACTTCAAAAGTTTGCATGCGATGAGGCTCGTAAGAGACAGTCTATCCCAAAGTTTACAGTGTTTAACAATGCTTTGCTCACGGCATATCGCGGTAAGGGGTTTGACAAAGATTATGTTGACCCAATGATTTGGGGCAGATGGGTGGAATCGGCAGTGGGTACTTGTCTTCTCGATTTTGTGGAGGACAATGACTGTCATCTCTATTATTGGCGAGATCATAATAATGAGGTGGATTATATCCTGGAGTCACAAGGAGATTTCGTTGCCATAGAGGTTAAGAGTGGAAAGAGAGGCATGAATAGTGGTATTCCTATGTTTCAAGAGAAATTCCATCCTCTGAAATCAATCGTTGTTGGCACCGATGGTATTCCATTTGAAGAATTCTTCTGTATGGATATCATGCAATTGTTTGAATAAAAATTGGAAAATCATCTATCGATATGATGCGGAATACGATAGAATTATTCTTGTTGACTTATGGAATATGAGACGAAATCCCAAGTACCTGATTAGGCAGTTCAGAAGAAAACTATAAGAAAAAGTAAACAGCCAACTTTCAATTGGGATATTGAAGGTTGGCTGTCTTCATTTAAGAAATGCAGATTTTTAAAGTAGCATTCTTACTTATTTACGACATTAATCGGATTGCCCTCGAGAAATGCCTTTACGTTGGCGGCTACCTGCTTGTTCAGGCGCTCGCGAGCCTCATAGGTGGCCCAGGCAATATGAGGGGTGAGGTAGGCATTAGGCTCGCCGAAGAGCGGATTCTCCTTTGATGGCGGCTCCTGAGCCATTACGTCGGCACAGTAGGCACCCAGACTGCCTTCGTGGAGGGCAGCAGCTACGGCCTCCTCATCTACCAGCGGACCGCGACCCGTATTTACCAGGATGGCGGTATCCTTCATCTTCTCCAGACTCTCCTTATTGATGAAATGATAGGTGTCATCAGAAAGCGGACAATGGAGCGAGAGAATATCGCTCGTGGCAAGCAAACCCTCCTTGCTCACCTTCTGGATCCACTCAGGCAGATTGCTCGAATTCTTGCTGGTGCAGGCACAGATGTTCATGCCAAACTGGCGGGCGATGTTGGCAACTTTCATGCCGATATTGCCCAGTCCCATGATACCCAGGGTCTTGCCGGCAAGTTCCATCAGTGGGGTATCCCAATAACAGAAATCCTTATTGTAAGCCCAGCGCTCGTTGCGGTTCTCCTGGGTATAATGCTCTACGCGGTTGGTTACGGCAAGGATGAGGGCGAAGGTCATCTGCGCCACGCTGTCGGTGCTGTAGGCAGGAATATTGGTTACGATGATGCCCTGTTTCTTGGCAGCCTCGATGTCTACCACGTTGAAACCGGTAGCCTGGATACCGATGTATTTCAGTTTAGGAAGCTGCGCCAGCGTCTCTGCATCTATCTGCACCTTGTTCAGAAGGATGATGTCGGCATCCTTGGCACGTTCCACTTTCTCTGCATCTGATGTGCGAGGATAAACTACCACCTCGCCCAGTTTCTCCAGAAGATGATAATCCAAATCTCCCGGGTTTGCGGCATAGCCGTCTAGAATAACAATCTTCATAAATTTTTCCCGTTTTCTGTTGTTATAAAATTCAAGACCCATCTCTCCTGACAAATCTGAGTCTGAGTTTATTTTAATGGGAAAAGCCTTCCCCCTGAGAAAGAGAAAGGCTTTTCCGTATGTATGGTTTATTCGTTCATCAAGTAGTTCTTGAATGATGCGAAATCCTTGGTCATCTGGATGCTCTTCTTCTCACCCTTCATGAATTCTGCAAGGCGTGCAGGAATCTCAATGTCGCTGTCAAGGATGCTGTCTACCTTCTCTTTGAACTTGGCTGGATGAGCGGTCTCGAGGAACACGCCAACCTCACCTGGCTTCAACTGCTCCTTCAGGGCGCGATAGCCGCAAGCTCCGTGAGGGTCAAGCACATACTTGGTTTCATTGTAGCACTGCTTCATGGTTTCTGCAATCTGCTCGTCCTTGTATGTAGCACCGCCGATGTAGGCAGCGATGGCATCGTGATCGCCCTTGTAGAGGTCGTAGATGCGGGCAAAGTTTGATGGGTCGCCTACGTCCATGGCATTGGCGATGGTCTGCTTGCTAGGCTGTGGATTGTACTTGCCTGTCTGCAGATACTCGTAGAAGATATCGTTGGCGTTGTTGGCTGCGATGAAGCGGTGGATAGGCAATCCCATCTCATGACCGAAGAGACCGGCTGTGATGTTGCCGAAGTTGCCGCTAGGCACGCAGATAACCAGCTTGTCGGCGAGACCCTTCTCCTTCATGCGGGCATAGGCATTGAAATAATAGAATGCCTGAGGCAGGAAGCGGGCTACGTTGATAGAGTTGGCTGAGGTGAGCTTCATGTGCTTGTTGAGCTCCTCGTCCATGAACGCAGATTTCACCAGTGCCTGGCAGTCGTCGAATACGCCATCTACCTCGAGGGCTGTGATGTTCTGGCCGAGGGTAGTGAACTGGCTCTCCTGAATCTTGCTCACCTTGCCCTTAGGATAGAGCACGTAAACATGGATTCCGTCAACGCCGAGGAAACCGTTGGCAACAGCCGAACCGGTATCGCCCGATGTAGCTACGAGCACATTCACCTCTTCCTTGCCCTCCTGACGTACGAAGTACTGCAGGAGACGGGCCATGAAGCGTGCACCCACATCCTTGAAGGCGAGGGTAGGACCATGGAACAGCTCGAGAGAGTAGATGTTTGGCTCTACCTCGACTACAGGGCAGTCGAATGCCAGGGTATCGTATACAATCTTCTTCAATGACTCGGCATCAACGTCCTCGCCAAAGAAGGCATCAGCTACTTTGTAGGCAATCTCCTGGAAGGAGAGTTTCTCGATGTTGTCGAAGAAATCCTGTGGCAACTTCTTGATGATTTCTGGCATATAGAGGCCACGGTCTTCTGCCAGACCTTTAACTACCGCCTTGTGAAGGTCGGCGATGGGTGCTTTCTTATTTGTTGAATAATATTTCATTGTAATTCTAGTTTAAAATTTATAGTTTATAGTTTATAGGGCAATCTTGTATTAAGCAGACTTGCTATAAACTATAAACTGTTAACTATTAACTTAGTTGATTCCCATAAAGGCATTCATGAATTCCTGCAGCTGCAGCATGCCGTAACCGCCACTCACGCAGCTTACCTCGTCATACTTCTCTACGCTATCCGGTTCCATGCCAGGGTAATAGATGATGAAAGGCACAGGCTCCTTTACGTGGGTACGGATTTCTACCGGAGTAGGATGGTCTGGGAGAACTGCGATGCATACCGGCTCGTCCCAGGTGCTTACCTCATCGAAGATAGGCTTGATGAGTCGCTGGTCGAGGTTCTCGATGGTCTTCAGCTTCAGCTCCAGATCGCCATCATGACCTGCCTCGTCGCTCGCCTCTACGTGAACATAAACGAAGTCGTCGCCATCCTTCAATGCCTGGATAGCTGCGGCTGCCTTGCCCTCGTAGTTGGTATTGGCAAGACCCGTAGCGCCCTCAACGATGATGTTGCGCAGACCGGCGTAATGGCCGATGCCTCGGATCAGGTCTACGGCAGAAATCACAGAACCCTTCTTGATCTGTGGATACATCTGGGAGAGGGTGAGCATGTGCGGACGGTAACCACCGCCCCAAGGCCAGATAAGATTGGCCATTCGTTCGCCACGCTCCTTGCGCGCCACATTGAAAGGATGGTTCTCCAGGAGTTCCTGACTCTCGAGAATCAGCTGGTTCAGAAGGTCGGCTGTATCACGACGGCTGATGTGACCCTCATCGCCTCCAATCTCCGGCAAGATAGGTTTCACCATCAGCTTATGCCATTCCTCGTTGGGATGATCATGAGGTGGGGCACAGTCAATATGCTTGTTTCCGTGCTTCACCACCAGAAGATGGCGATACTGGATGCCGGTAACAAACTTGACATCAGGATATTTCTTGCCGAGGGTATCGTTGAGATACTTGATGAGCACATCCGCATCTTCCGTTTCCAGGTTACCACCGTTGTGGGTGATAATCTTGCCGTCCTGCACATTGATGATATTGCAGCGCAGGGCAAGGTCGGTAGGCTCCAGTTCATAGCCGATGCTGGCAGCTTCGAGCGGTCCGCGTCCCTCGTAAACCTCGTTCTGGTCATAGCCCATGATAGAGCTGTTGGCAACCTCAGAACCCGGATGGAATCCATCTGGCACGGTAACGAGTCTTCCTGTCTTGCCCTTCTTGGCAAGCATATCCATATAGGGTTTGTTGGCGTATTGCAGGAGTGTCTTTCCACCCAGTCTTTCTACCGGGTGGTCAGCCATTCCGTCGCCAAGAATGATAATATGTTTCATCTCTTCTTTTAATGTTAAGTGTTAAATGTTAGCGATACTCATGATGTTGGCGAATACACCGGCAGCCGTTACGCTGGCTCCGGCACCATAGCCCTGAATCATCATAGGGTATTCCTTATAGCGCTCGGTGGTGAGCAGCACGATGTTGTTGGAACCTTCCAGATTGTAGAACGGATGCTCAGGACCGACAGCCTGCAAACCTACGCTTGTCTTGCCGCCATCCAGGGTAGCAACGAAGCGCCAGCGTTTGTGCTCTACATCGAGCGCCTTGCGCTTAGCCTCGAAATCGGCATCGAGTTCAGGAAGTTTCTTCCAGAAGTTGTCGAGCGATCCCTTGAAGTATTTGTCTGGCACGAAGAGGTTTTTCTCTACATCTTCCTGCTCTACGCGGTAACCTGCCTCGCGGGAGAGAATCACCAGCTTGCGAATCACGTCCATACCGCTCAGGTCGATACGTGGATCAGGCTCGCTGTAGCCCTTCTCCTTAGCCAGTCTCACGGTCTCAGAGAATGGAACGACGCTGGAGATGGCGTTGAAGATAAAGTTGAGCGTACCTGAGAGAACTGCCTCAATCTTAAGGATTTTATCGCCTGAGTTGCGGAGGTCGTTGATGGTACCGATGATAGGAAGACCGGCACCTACGTTGGTCTCAAAACGGAATACTACGCCACGCTGGATGGCAGTCTTCTTCAGTTTCTCGTAGTTCTCATATTCGCTTGATGCAGCAATCTTGTTGGCTGCGATAATGCTTACGTTGTGCTCCAGCAGACTCTGGTAGAGAGCGGCCACATCCTTGCTGGCTGTACAGTCTACAAACACGCTGTTGAAGATGTTCATCGCCAGGATGGTATCGCGCAGAACCTCTGGAGTGCTTGGGTCTGAATTCTTCAGTTCCTCGCTGTAGTTTTCGAGATCAATACCATCGCGGTTGAAGATGGCGTTCTTGGAAGAAGCGATACCCACCACGTTGAGCTTCAGTTTGCTGCGCTCCATGAGGTCGGCATACTGGTTCTTGATCTGCTCGATGAGCTTTCCGCCCACGGTACCCACACCGCAGATGAAGAGGTTCAGAACCTTGTATTCTGAAAGGAAGAAACTGTCGTGGAGCACGTTGAGTGACTTTCTCAGATAATCGCTCTTCACTACGAACGAGATGTTGGTCTCTGAAGCACCCTGTGCACAGGCGATGACGGAAATACCGCTACGGCCGAGGGTTCCGAAGAGCTTACCGGCGATACCGGCTGCATGCTTCATGTTTTCACCTACGATGGCGATAGTGGCGAGTCCCTTCTCTGCGTGCATTGGGTACATGGCACCATCGGCAATCTCGTTGTGGAACTCATTGTTCAATACCTTTACAGCCTCTTCTACATCCTGCTCGCGCACACCGATAGAGGTAGAGTTCTCAGATGATGCCTGTGACACCATGAACACAGAGATGCCCTCGTTGGCAAGAGCGGTGAAGATACGGCGGTTTACACCAATCACACCGACCATGGAAAGACCGGTTACGGTGATGAGCGCTGTACCGTTGATGGAAGAGATACCCTTGATAGGCTTCTGGTCGCCATCGATCTTGTTCTTGATGATAGTGCCCGGAGCATCTGGGTTGAAGGTATTCTTAACCTTGATAGGAATATTCTTGACACAAACCGGGTAGATGGTTGGAGGGTAGATGACCTTTGCACCAAAGTTGCAAAGCTCCATCGCCTCAACGTAACTCAGTTCGTTGATGGTATAAGCTGATTTGATGACACGTGGGTCGGCGGTCATGAAACCGTCTACATCAGTCCAGATTTCGAGCACTTCTGCATCGAGGGCAGCTGCTATGATGGCTGCTGTGTAGTCGCTACCGCCACGGCCAAGGTTGGTGGTGCGGTCTGTGTTCTTGTCACGACTGATAAAACCCGGAACGAGAGATATGCGTGGAATTTCTGCAAAGGCTTCTTTTACCAGTTTGTTGGTCAGCTCGCTGTCGAGTACATGCTTGCCTTTGCCGTTCTTGCGCTCAGTCTTGATGAAGTTGCGTGAGTCGAACCATTTGGCTCCACGAATCAATGTGGCAACAATCTTGGAACTGAGTCTTTCACCATAACTCACGATGGCATCCTGCGTCTTCTCGCTGAGGTCGTGGATGAGATACACACCGAAGTAGATGCTTCTCAACTGCTCGAAGAGTGCATCAACTGATTTGAAAAGATTTTCTCTGTCTGTTGTTTCGGTAATGATGGTATCAATCATCTTGTGGTGGCGATCAACCATGGCTTCGAATTCTACTTTCCACTGTTCATCACCCTTGAGGGCAAGCTGAGAGGTTTGCAAGAGTTTGTCCGTGATACCGCCAAGCGCGCTCACGACAACCACTACACTCTGTTTCTTAGCCTCGTTTTCAACGATACGTTTCAAGCTGAGGATGCTTTTTACGGAACCAACCGATGTTCCGCCGAATTTTAATACTTTCATATGTTCTTGAATTTTACGTTGGTAATGTAATGCCTCCCCCGAAACGACCGGGGCCGAAGCAGAACTTGAGGACAAAAGTACGAATAATATATCAAACTGCCAAGGATTTTAACAAAAAAGTAGCATATTGTAGATAAAAAAGCTATTTCAGTAGATAATTACAGGCTCTTCCTCTTTCTTATACCTTATTATATATATAAAAAACGTTGAAATGTTTGGGTGTTTCGGATTATTTGCTTAATTTTGCCGATGTAATTCAAAGCATTAGCAATATGGTTACAGAAGTAAATAGTAAAAATCAACTCGTTGAACGCAATTTCAAACGAAATGAGATGCTGGCTGAGTATTTCTTCGGTCTTTCAAAGATGGTATGCAGCGGTATTGGAATTGGTGCATTGTCGCCACTGTTTACAGGTGAGGCAA
>JAJXBQ010000097.1:0-11526 GCA_021640525.1 Segatella copri | reverse complement strand
TTCGGGAACAGCCTTTTAAAGAGGAACAGTCCCTTTGGGTTCAGGATCGTTGAGTCATTAAAATGAACTAATAAATTAGAGAAATATGAACAAGAAAGTATTTAGTGCAGCTATTTTAGCTTCAGCTGCAATGGCAATGACTTCTTGCAGCACTAGCAAGAATACACAGAATGAGAACGTAACAAAGGCTGAGAAGATAACGGAGGCAGAGGCTGCCCGTCCGTCGGCAGATGAGGAAATGGACGAGAGTTATCTTATTCTCTCAGAGGCTCAGCAGAACATTGTGAAGCAGAATAACGATTTCGCTTTCAGACTCTATCAGCAGATCAGCGGTATGGATTCTGAGGTGGTTTCGCCGATGAGCATCGCCTATCTGATGGGAATGCTTGCGAATGGTGCTGACGGTAAGACACAGCAGGAGATTCTGAAGGCAATCGGTTGCGAGGGCGTGAGCGTGAAGGAACTCAACGACTGTTATAAGGCGCTGATGCTTTCGGCTGGCAAGCTCGACAAGCAGACAACCGTAAATATTGCCAACTTTATCGCTATCAACAAGAATTTCACATTGAACAGCGATTTCGCTCGTACCGTAGCCGATTCTTATCAGGCGGGCGTGGAGAGCATGGACTTTACCTCTCCTAAATCTGCCACTCGCATTAATGACTGGTGCAAGAAGCAGACTAAAGGCATGATTCCTAGCATCATCGACCAGGTAGACCCAGCAGCCGTTTCTTACCTTCTGAATGCTATTTATTTTAATGGAATCTGGCAGGAGAAGTTTGATGCGAAGAATACCCGCCTCGAGAACTTCAGCGGTTACACCCGCGATATTAAGAAGGTGAACATGATGCACCTGAACAAGAAGTTTGCCTATACAGAAAATGATATGTTGCAGGCTGTAGAGCTGCCATACGGAAATGGAAGTTATCAGATGACCGTTCTTCTTCCTAAGGCTGGCAAGAGCATCAGCGAGGTGATGAAGGAGATGGATGCTGATAAACTTCAGAAGTTGAGTAATGACATGGACCGTTGCCAGGTAGATTTAAAATTCCCTAAGTTTACCACAGAGATGGATTTGTCGCTCAACCAGATTATCAGTAAATTGGGCGCTCCAAGCATCTTCCAGCCAGGCACGGCAGATTTCAGCCGTTTTGCCAATGGCAGCTTCTACATATCGAAGATGTTGCAGAAGGCAAAGATTGAGGTAAGCGAGCGTGGAACAAAGGCTGCTGCCGTAACAGCTGCTGTGATGCTGACCTCACTGGGTCCTCACGAGATGAAGCGTGTAGAGTTTCATGCCAACCGCCCATTCGTTTATTTCATTACCGAACGTAACAGTGGCGCCATTCTCTTCATGGGTCAGTTCCTGGGAGAATAATAACAGAGAATTTGCAGGTTCTTAAAACTAGAAAAGCGAAAGCCAAGTCCGTAATCCGGAATCTGGCTTTCGCTTTTTATTTCGCTTAATTCACTTGTTTACTCTTGAAACTTTTCAATGAACTCATCCTCAGTAATGATCGGAATATTGAGTTCATGGGCTTTCTTGTTCTTCGAACTCTGCGAAGCAGCATCGTTGTTAATCAGGAAGTTTGTGCTCTTGCTTACACTTCCCGTAACCTTGCCGCCCTGGCTTTCAATATAAGCCTTCAGCTCGTTGCGGTTCTTGTAATGATGCACATCTCCGGTTACGACGAAAGTCAGCCCCTGGCATTTATTTCCCGTTTCTACAGGCTCCTGCTCCTCGATAATCAGCTCGGACAGCAGATGCTGCACATGCTGGAAATGAACATCATCCTTGAACCAGGCGATAAACTTGGCACTCTTTTCAGGTCCAATACCATCAATACTTGCAAACTCATCATCGAACATGCTCAGGCGCGCCGTTTCTATCAGTTCCTTCACCTTGTAACGGCTGAGCAGTTTTTTAGCCACATCGCCGCCGCAGAGCGGAATATTCAAGGCGTAGAGCAGATGACGGCCATCAGTATGGCGGCTCTTCTCTACACTCTCCAGAAGATTGCTTACGCTCTTTTTGCCAAATCCTTCGAAACAGGAAATCTCGAACGCATAATTCTTCAGTTTGTAGAAATCTGCATATTCCCTGATAAAACCATGATTGATGAATTTCCAGACAGTCTGTTCTGAGATTCCGTCAATATTGATTCCTTCCTTGCTGACGAAGCGGGCAAATTTCTTAAGTTGTTTGGCTGGGCAGGCTGCATTGGTGCAATGGAGAGTCTTGGTGCCGCTCTCACTCTCGCGCACTACGGCTGTCGCATGGCAAACCGGACATTCGTCGGGAATGACGAAACTACCCACAACCTCTGTAATATTGATTACCTTCGGGATAATCTTATTGGCCTTGATGACCTGCAGTCTGGTTCCCTTGTCGCCAATGCCCAGACGCTCGCATTCGCTTACATTGCAGAGTGAGGCACGCTGTACGGTGGTTCCTTCAAGTTCTACCGGTTTAAAAACAGCTACAGGCGTGATGGTGCTGGCTGCGCACGACCATTCTATGTGGTCGAGTTCTGTCTCTGCATGCTCATCTTGCCATTTAAAGGCAAATCCTGCCCTCGTAGCGTGGTGGCCTGTAACCGACCCCGTAGCTGCATAAGCCGTATCATCGTAGCAAATCACCAGTCCGTCTACCGGGAAAGGATTCTTCTTGCTTGTCACCTTCTCCGTAAACTTGTCTATTTCCAGCTGGATATTTTCTGTGGTAGGGTGGTCAATACGCTCACGTTCTACAGGATTCATTCCCAGGTCTTTCAGCATCTGCATGCGTTCGCCCCATGAGGTAAGTTCCCGCTCAGTATAAACCAAGGTGAACGGAATCCATTGGATGTGGCGCTGCTTCACCTCATCAATATCCTTCAGCGTGAGTGAGCCTGAAGCGAGGTTTCGTGGATTGGCGTAATCGCCTTCGCTTTCGATGATGAACTGTTCGAAATCAGCATACGAAATGACGGCTTCTCCTCTTACTACAAGATGTCCTTTCTCTGAAATGGTAGCAGGAATGCCTGAAATGGCTGGAGCCAAGTGGGTAATGTTGGTGCCGATGTGTCCGTTACCGCGGGTAACGATTTTGGTGAGTTTTCCGCCGTCATAGGTTACTACGAGGGTCAGTCCGTCCAGTTTCCATGAAATCCAGATAGGGCGGTCTTCTGCCCATTTTACAAGATCACTTACCTGTTTGGTCTTTGCCAGAGAGAGGGCGGCAAATTCATGCTCCTCTTTCTTTCCTACAATAGAATCTTCTGACACGCGATTAGTAGGGGAGTCAGGCAGAATTTCGCCTGTTTCCTCTTCCAATCTCTTGAGCTGGTCGAAAAGGGCGTCCCACTCATAGTCGGTCATGAGTTCGCCTTTTCCGTTATAATAACTATCCGAAGCTTGGTTGAGTCTTTCAACCAAGCTCTTCATCTGCAATAGTTTCTCTTCCATAATGAATGTTTGAGGATGTTTATCAAATGTTGTGTTTTTCGATGGTCAGAAATTAATCTGCAGGTTCCATGGCTATGGAGAGTTTTTCAAAGGCGAAACGCTGACCTCTGTTTCCTCCATAGTTTACACGTCCGCAGATGCAGAAACCCATCGAAGACAGAAGGTTAATCATCGGCGTATTGTCAAAGTTGGTGTCAACCTTGATGCTAGGTATTTTTTCTACCTCGCACATGCTGTTCACCTTACTGATGAAAATACGCGCCAAACCTTCACGCTGGAAACTAGGCAACGTGGCAAAGCGATGTATTACATAATAATCGCCATCAGTTATCCAGTTGCCTACTAATTTCTTATATTTGGGTTCACCATTCAATATGACTGCTCCATAGACAACCACCTCTTCGTTTACTGTCAGAACGAAGGCGTTGCCATTTTCTATGTCTTTTCTGATGTCTTTTTCTGATGGATATTCCTCAGTCCATTGGTGACGTCCCGATTCTATCATACTTTGGCGAGCCTGGTCGATGACTTTCCAGCAAGCAGCAAAGTCCTTTATATACGCCGGTCTGAAGTTTGTCTTCATATTTATTACGCTTTTATTATTCGGGTGCAAAATTAACAAAAAAAAACGAATTAAACTAAAAAACGGAGGAAAAACTTCACTTTTTTGTTCGTTTTCCTCCGTTTTTCTTGTTTCCTGCTCATTTTGAGCTATTTTTCCTTTGCTTTTTGCCAGGAAGCCAGGTGAATAAGATTCTACGCCAAGCACTTGTCGAGCTCAGCAATGATAGCATCTTTCTGTTCTTTGATATGCTGACCGATGAATACGATTTTTATCATGCGGTCGCCCAATTCCTGATCCCATTCCTTCTGCAGCTGTGGGTTATTCATCAAGACCTGGGCGAGTTCGTCTTTCGGCATGGTAGCCAACCATTGGCCAGCCTGCTTTACAGTCTTCTGCTTGCCAGCCTGTTCGAACACGTAGCACATGTCGCGCTCATCATCGAAATAGCAGATTCCCTTGGCGCGAACCACGTCTCTAGGCCATTTTCTTGCTACGAAATCATCGAAGAGACCCAGGTCGAAAGGTTTGCGGCGGTAGTAGACAAATGTACCGATTCCGTATTCCTCAACTTCTCCGCCTTCATGATCATGATCATGATCGTGGTGATGATGATGGTGATGATGTTCATGCTCGTCATGATCGTGGTCATGGTCATCGTGGTCATGATGATGATGCTCATGTTCGTCTTCCTCGTCATGATCGTGATGATGTTCATGTGCTTCTTCTTCATCATCTTCTTCATGCTCTTCGTTTCTTTCTGATTCAATTTCCTGAATCCAACCGGCTGAAGTGGATACGGTTTCCCAATCAAACTTCTTGGTGTTGACAATCAGATTCAAGTCAACGTCACCATAGTTGCATTCAAAGATTTCTGCCTTAGGCTGGATGGCACGGATAATCTGCTTCAGGTGCTCCAGTTCCTTAGGTTCAACCTCTGCAGCCTTGTTCAGAAGAATGATGTTGCAGAACTCAATCTGCTGGATGACGAGCGAAGCCAAATCTTCCTCATCCATATCCTTCTTCATCAGGTCGCTGCCGTTGGAGAATTCATCCTTCATGCGCAAAGCATCTACTACGGTAACGATGCTGTCAAGGCGCAGAATGCCATTCTCGATGTACTGAGGACCGAGGGATGGGATAGAGCAGATGGTCTGTGCTATAGGAGCAGGCTCGCAGATTCCGGAAGCCTCGATGACAATGTAATCGAAACGCTTCATGTCTACGATTTCCTTGAGCTGTTCTACCAGGTCCATCTTCAATGTGCAGCAGATGCAACCATTCTGGAGAGAAACGAGCGAATCATCTTTCTGACCTACTACGCCACCTTTTTCTATCAGGGCTGCATCAATATTGACTTCACCAATATCGTTGACGATGACGGCAAACTTAATACCTTTTTCGTTAGCTAAAATCTTGTTGAGAAGGGTTGTCTTTCCACTACCCAGGTAGCCTGTCAAGAGCAATACAGGCACTTCCTTCTTTGCATTCATATTAAAATATTTTAATGTTATACTTCTTAAACCCAGTCTGCTGATAATGCTGCTTTCTCGGGCAGCTGTCATCTGGCAGTCTGACGGTTTTGCGAAACTGCAAAGATTGTGCCACACCTTATTTTTTTGCCATCTTTTTTTCGTACACCCCTTTTTTGTCAGTTATCTTGTGTTATTTTTAGGTTATATTTCATGTTTTTCTCATTTTTCTTTGGTGGTTTCAACTAGAAATAGTATATTTGCAGAGAAAATGTGTTTCAAACAGCACATAAACTTAATGAATAAACATATTTAATATACATAAGTAAGTTAAGATGAAAAAGTTTAAGGTTTTAGTTTTGACGGTTGTGGCAGTCCTTGCGCTGGCATCATGCGGCACTACTCAGACGGTGCCTCTGACCGGTCGCACTCATCGCATCTCTGTATCCGATGAGCAGGTTCTCAGTCTGTCTAATCAGGAATACACAAAGTACATGGCTTCTGCCAAGAAGTCGACCAATGCAGCCAATACGGCGATGGTTCAGCGAGTAGGAAAAAGACTTGCCAATGCTGTTGAACTCTATTTGAAGCAGAATGGATTTGAAGCCGACGTGAAGAATTATTCATGGGAATTCAATCTGGTACAAGATAAGTCTGCCAATGCATTCTGTATGCCTGGCGGTAAAATCGTGGTTTATGAAGGACTTTTGCCTTACACTCAGAATGAAACCGGTTTGGCAATCGTTTTGGGTCACGAAATAGCTCATGCTGTGGCTAAACATAGTGCTGAGCAGCTCACCAAACAGCAGAATCAGCAAACCGGTACAAGCATCCTGGGAACTGTGTTGAACCAGACAGTAGGTAATGGTGTAGGTAATGTGGCAAGTGCAGTTGCCGGACAGTATTTCTCATTCCGCAATCTGAAGTATTCCCGTGATAATGAAACCGAGGCAGATTACATGGGGCTTATCTTCGCTGCCATGGCTGGTTACGATCCTCAGCAGGCCATTCCTTTCTGGAAGAGAATGTCGCAGGGCTCTAGCAGCAATCAGAGTGATATTTTCAGTGATCACCCTTCAGACGCCAAGCGTATTGCTGCCTTGCAGAAGGAAATGCCTACTGCGCTGAAGTATTATAAACCTCAGACAACTTACAAGGTAGGTTCTACGAGCAAGACTTCTACAACCAAGAAGACCAGTAGGAAAAAGAAGACTACAACCCGCAGAAAATAAGGAATTTTCCGAATCTCTCGAATCTGAAGAATCAAATTAAAATAGTTAAGTATGGAGTATTTATCTCATAACCTTTGGCTGGTATGGACGTCGGTGATGTTCATCTGCCTCATCTTAGAGTTGTCTTCCGGCGATTTCTATGTTACTTGTTTTGCCATTGGTGCGCTCATCAGCATTCCTGTGGCATTAGTAGGAGCACCTTTCTGGGTGCAGGTAGTGGTTTGGGCTATCTGCTCCATGCTTAGCATCTGGTTGGTTCGTCCGCATCTGCTGAAATCGCTACACAAGGGTGGGGAAGACCGCCGCAGTAACGCCGATGCGCTGGCAGGACAGATAGGGGAAGTGACCGAGATGATTCCTGCCGGAGGATACGGTAGAGTGAAGCTGGATGGAGATGATTGGAAAGCGGAAGCTCCGCATCTTGCCGAACCGCTTGCTGTAGGCGATAGGGTTCGAATCTTAGGTCACGAATCTATCATCCTCAAGGTAGAAAAAGTTTAGGTAGGAAAAGTTTAAATTCAACATTATTCACTTAATCGTATAAACATCATGAACATAGGAATTTATGTGCTGGTGGCTCTAGTAGCACTTGCACTCGTAGTGGTTAAGAAAACCATCGTCATCATCCCTCAAAGTGAGACGAAAATCATAGAGCGTCTCGGACGATATTTTGCCACGCTCAAGCCGGGTATTAATGTCATCATTCCTTTCATTGACCATGCCAAGGATATTGTGTCTATGAGAAACGGAAGATACGTTTATACAAACAGCATCGACCTTCGTGAACAGGTCTACGATTTCGACCGTCAGAATGTAATCACTAAGGATAATATCCAGATGCAGATAAATGCGTTGCTCTATTTCCAGATTGTGGACCCATTCAAGAGTGTGTATGAAATCAACAATCTGCCAAACGCCATAGAGAAACTGACCCAAACTACCTTGCGTAATATAATAGGTGAGATGGAACTTGACCAGACTCTTACCTCCCGCGATACGATTAACACCAAACTCCGTGCGGTTTTGGATGATGCAACCAATAAGTGGGGAATCAAAGTAAACCGAGTAGAGTTGCAGGATATTACACCTCCTGAGAGTGTGCTCCAGGCGATGGAAAAGCAGATGCAGGCAGAACGCAACAAGCGTGCTACCATCCTGACTTCTGAAGGTGAGAAAGAAAAGCAACGCCTGCTCTCAGAAGGTGAGAAGGCTGCCATCGTGAACAAGGCTGAGGCTGCCAAACAGCAGGCTATCCTGAATGCAGAAGGTGAGGCTACTGCCCGCATCCGTAAGGCTGAGGCCGAGGCTATTGCCATTCAGAAGATTACGGAAGCTGTAGGACAGAGTACGAATCCAGCCAACTATCTCCTGGCCCAGAAATACATCAGCATGATGCAGGAAGTGGCTCAGGGTAAGGATAATAAGGTGGTTTATCTGCCATACGAGGCAACCAATCTCTTGGGTTCTATCGGAGGAATCAAAGACCTTTTCAAGGGATAAAGGCCTTTGAGTCAAGGGATAATGCCCTTAGGCTCAAGATTGGCTCAAAAAATAAAGCACTCTGAATATCAGTAAACTGCAAGTTCAGTAAGTAAAAATATTAAACAGGATAAAAATGAAGAAAATCTGTATCGTTGCAGGCGCAAGACCTAACTTTATCAAGGTTGCGCCCGTAATTAGAGCAATTCGTAATGCTCAGGAAGCTGGTAACGAAATCAGCTATCAGTTGGTTTACACAGGAAAAGAGGATGATCCGACTTTGGAATCTTCTCTTTTCGATGACTTAGGCATTCAGAAACCGGATGCTTATCTCGGCGTAGACTGTCCAAACATGAACGAACTTACCGGACAGGTGATGGGTCAGTTTGAGCGCTATCTGCAGCAGAATGCTACAGATGTTGTCATTGTGGTTGATGATCTGGCTTCAACCATGGCTGTGGCTATTGTTACCAAGAAGCAGGGTGTGCAGCTTGCTCATATTGCAGCAGGAACCCGCAGTTTTGACATTACCATGCCAAAGGAAATCAACCGTCTGGTGATTGATGGCTTGTCAGATATTCTCTTTACCGCAGGCATTTCAAACAACAGCATCGCCAACAAGGAAGGTGCAGAATTGTCTAAGGTTTACATGGTAGGAAATGTGCTTATCGACAACATCCGCTTCCTTCAGTCTAAAATGCAGCGTCCGGAAGTCATGGACGAGTTTCATCTGAAAGAAGGCGAATATATGGTTTTGACCTTGAACCGCAAGGCCATCGTCAATAACATTGATGAGATGAAATCGCTCATTTCTGTCATAGATGAAGAGGCGCGCCAGGCTGGAGTGAAGGTAATTGCTCCGCTTCGAGGTAAAGCCTTGGGCTTCGTGCTCGCATTCAAGGCTTATCAGGAAGAGAGTAATCATCAGAGTGGAATCCAGGTGGTTCAGCCGCTCGATTATCTGTCGTTTGCTTATCTTACAGCTCACGCCAAAGGTGTGATTACCGATTCGGGTAATGTGGCTGAAGAAGCTACCTTCAATGGGGTTCCTTGCATTACGCTCAACAGCTATACTGAGCATATTGAAACTGTAAAGGTGGGTACAAACGAACTGGTTGCTGAAGATCCGGAATTACTGAAGCAATCTATGCAGAAACTTCTGAAGGGTGAATGGAAGAAAGCGGGCATTCCTGACAGATGGGATGGTCGCTCAGCAGAAAGAATAGTCCAGATTCTCGCTGAATAGAATCTAAACTCATAGGTATAATCTCATGGAGAGAGATGATGCTATGTAAACTGATTCTTTTCAGAATAAACTTAGAGGTTCACTTCAATATGATTATATTGAAAAGTGAACCTCTTTCTTTTTATGCTTTATCTTTTCCTTAATCTTTTTCAGGCGCTTTTGGCACAGGATAGTCGTATTGCTTGAAATAGGAAGGCGTCTTATTATCATACCATACTCCTTCTACGTTTAAGCCGATAGAGAAAGTCTTTTTGGAATTAGTGTATCTTACACCGGCTCCTAAAACGTTGGCGCCAGGTACTCCCATTCCGTAACCACCCGGCATGATTCCTCTGCCCATTCCCCAAGGATACATTCCGTAGCCCCAAGGCGAATAGCCGTAGGGGCCATAGCCATAACCGCCATAACGGCCGTAGAGAGAATTGTAATTGTTGGCTACACTAAGCTGACCGTAAACGTAAGCCTCCCAATGCTCATTAAACTGGTAGCCCAGAATGCCGTAGACTCCACCGTCATGATAACTGTCTCCACCATAGTTTACGTTGTTGATATAAGTGCCAAGAGCCAACCAAAGTTTGTTGTCTTTGGTGAGTGGCGTTAGGTAGGTTGCATCGATGGTCTGAGTGAAACCGCCTCTGTGAGGCACATTCTTGCCGAATGTGGCAAAGGCAGAAAGATCTACCGAGAGATTCAATCCCTTGTGCAACCCCCAGCCATAGCCCAACGGATAACTCAAGCCGTTGGTAAGGTTGGAGATGGGATTATTATAATAGGTGCTGTCTAGCGAAGCATCACCCAGCAATCCGTTTTTGCCGAGAGTTTCTTTCTTATCTGATAGTCGGGCAGGAGTCATATATGCATTCTTCACCGGTTTTCCCTGATAAATCATAGGTTTTCCTGCCTGGTAAACCGTATCGCCAGGCAGCAACCATTCTTCGCGAGGACTGTCCGGACTGTGCAATGGTCCGAAGCTTACCTGTTGCTGTGCACTTGCTTCTGTAGTGAGGAAAGTGCAAAAAGCGATGATAATATATGTTTTTTTCTTCATAATTGATTGCATTTTCTGTCTTCTGCTGCAAAGATATGAAGAATGTATGAAACAAAGTAACTTTTCCCGCATAAAAAATCAATTTTTTAGAATAAAATCATTATCTTTGCATCCGATAACATAAATAGATGTAAAATTATACAAAAATATGAAGAAGATCATCAGATTATTGACACTCGCTCTTCTTACGGTGCCTACTACGACATTCGCTCAGAGTGAAGGCAATCAGAACACATCAGAACCAGCCGGAAAAGTTGTGGCGTCTAAGCCCGATTCTCTGCTAGACTGGGAAACACCGCACGATCCAACTTGCCCTCAGGTGTTGCTGGAAACTACGATGGGCAACATTCTCGTGGCTCTCTACAACTATACTCCCAAGCATCGGGATAATTTCCTGAAACTTGTCAATTCGGGCTATTATGACGGTTGCATTTTTCAGCGTGTCATCAAGAATTTCATGATTCAGGGTGGCGATTATTCATGCAGAAAGGTGAACATAGAAAAGCCGCAGAAGTTTGATGTAAACTATACGGTTCCGGCAGAAATCATCTATCCTAAATATTATCATAAGCGTGGACAGCTCTGTGCTGCTCGCGAAGGAGATGATGAAAATCCGACCAAAGCTTCGGCGTCTACTGATTTCTACATCACCTGGGGCAGAAATTTTTCTCCACGGCAGATGGAATATTATGTAGAAAAACTGAAACGGGACGGCAAGTATTACGCCATTCCTTCAGAACAGTTGCAGAAGGGCTACATCAAGCATGGTGGTGTTCCTCACCTTGACAACGGCTACACTGTATTCGGAGAGGTGCTTGAAGGCATGGATGTGGTTGATAAGATTCAGAATGTGGCTACCGATAAGGCAAACAACGACAGACCTCTCACGGATGTAATCATCCTGAAAGCCAAGCAGATGAAGTAACTTTCGGATGGTAAACTGAAGAAATAAGTAACTTAGCCCATTAAAAGGGAAAAATCGATAAATATAAATATTAAATACGAGAGAAAAATATGAAATCATTAAAGGAATTATATAG
>JAJXBQ010000369.1:0-1850 GCA_021640525.1 Segatella copri | reverse complement strand
TATAACGCTACTTTTTTACATTATTTAAAACAATTATGCCTTATATTTCATGTTACAGCCTTCTTTTCAGAGGAAAACTGGGGGCGCAATACTCCTCATTATGAAGAAGTTTGTAGATTCCTGAACAAAAAAATCCCCCAACCTTAATCACTTAAGATTGGGGGAGAGAGTAGAAAAAATAATAAAGTATGAACAATATCAACTGAATAGGGAACTAAATGTGGAAATTGATTTCATTTAGCCAGGCCTGGACATTGAAACAAGGACAGGACTTGTGGACATTCGGGAGATCACGATGACCTAGGATCTCGGCTTCGGGATAGTCTACGCACAGACTCGTCAGGAGATTCTGGAGCGACTGCTTCTGAGCCTTCGTACGGGTATCTGCCGGATTGCCGTCGGCGTCGAGACCGCCTTCGTAACAGATGCCGATACTGTGTGCATTGAAATGGCGGGCGTGGGCGCCGATTTCTGACTCGGGACGGCCGGGGTAGATGACGCCGTCTTTCGTGATGTAATAGTGATAACCGATGCAGCGGAAACCACGGGCTAAATGACAGGCTTCGAGCTTTTCGAAGGTGAAGTCCTGGGTGACGCGTGTGGCAGAACAGTGAATGACAATAAGTGATATTTTTCTTGTGTTTTTCATAGTGCTGAATCTTTAAAGGGTTGATACTATTGGCAGCTCTGCACACAAAAGGCAGAGGCTACGGCGGTGAGAACGGTAATGACGAAATTCAGAATTTTCTTGAGTGTTTCTCTTTTCATTTTCATTTGATTTAAGGTTACTAAATGGATTGGGGGCTCGGATTTCCTATATCCGGGCGAGACTTTTGAGAAGGAAGGCTGACAGGATGAGCAGATGGGCTTGATAGCGCGTGTTTCAATGATGCTTGCTATATTGATGAATAGCCGGGGGTGCTATAGCCGAATCCCGGACTGCATCCTGTCTGAAACCTTCTTTCTTCATCTACTGGCGAGGGGGTTACTCCAGGCCGTCGCCACCATCGGAGCCGCTGCTCTCGGTGTTGCCTGATCCGCCAGTCTGTGTTGAGTCGCCACCCTGGTTTGTGCCGCCACCCTGGGTAGTATCGCCTGTGTTGTCCTTACCGCCGTCTGGTGGAGTAACATCTCCTGTTACGGCTGTAGCCTTCTTCAGGGATGCATCGAGGTTCAGACTGTTTGCCTTGAACTCACCGGTGCCACGTGCACGGAGCTTCAGTCCGGCAATGTTCTTGGTGATGCTGAACTCCTTCTCGGAGGCAGCCCCTTCCTTGTTCTTGATGCCGATGCTGAAGATGGCGAGGTCGGGAATCTTCACGGCGATACCCTGCAGAACCAGTTCTCTTACGCAGCTCACCATGTCGGTGAGCATACCCTTGATGGCTCCCTTTGAGAACGGGGTGTTGTGACTTTCCATGTGCTCTGCGAGTTCATCAAGACCATAGGTCTGGGTGATTACAGGGTAGGCGAAAAACTTGCCGTTAGCGGCGCTCAACTTCTCGTTGACATACTTCTTCAATGTGTACAGAATCATAGTGTCTTCATTTTTAAGGTTAATAAATTGTGTTTGTGTAGTAGGGGGCGCTGCGCATTGCCTCTTGGTGGTATGAGATGTTATCTCTGAACCACAATGCAAAGATACGAAATCGGTGAGGGGTCAACTCACAGTTGCTCATACTTGCTCATGTTTTATCATACTTTTTCATAGATTCTTTTTTTCTGGAGTTTATAAGCCCATTATAATGATTCATCATTTGCTTGAATCTTACAAAAACAAGCAAGCTGGCAAACGCTATGGATGGCGGTCTCCTTACCGCACTTTTTAGGGGTGATGTGCAATATAATAA
>JAJXBQ010000368.1:0-1857 GCA_021640525.1 Segatella copri | reverse complement strand
ATAATAAGTATATGGCATCAAATAAATATTATCCAGAGGATGTGCTCGTCGAGAAGATACAGAGCGGCGAGTACGGTTGGTTGGAGTATGTCAACCATCATTCTGCTGAATGGCAGGAAGAATATGAGAGCTATTGTCTGAACAACGGACTCTGCATTTGTGAAGAGAGTGCGGAGCAGTTTGTCCATCACAAAGATGAGGAACTGGAGAAGGCAATAGAGAACGGTGAAGCATGATAAATGAAGAGTGAAGAATGAAGAGTGAAGAATAAGTATGGCGATAAGAAAGAATACGAATCCCCAACAGATGGACCTGCAACCAGAGATGCGTGACTTGCTCATGCGCAATGGTATGCAGGCTCATGTGGTGAGTAATGGCAGCGGCTATCAGCTTGTGGTGCAAGGGCATGACAGTCCGCTGCTTACCTATAACATCACCGAGAAGCAGATGTTGGCTCTGACCGACTGGGGTACGAATCATGCCAACAAGTTAGCCTACAATACCTTTACGGGCATTGTGGGCAACGACTTCTATATGCCCAAGAACTTCGTTCATGCACGCAATGCCAACGGTCGTGTAGCTATGGGGCTGCACGGCTATCGTGTTGGTATCGGCGAGTATGGACGGATGGGGCGCATCGATATGCCACCACCCTTTTTAGGTTGGACACCACGCAGTCAGGAGGGATTCCATCTTCGCAGAGTTGGAGGACGATTGTTCTTCCCCGAAGCCCCGATTGTGCCTGAACGTTGGGACGGCAGAATGAAGCCTGGCGAATTGCAGAGCGGCGGTTATGGGTTCTATTATAAGGGACAGCAACAGAGTTATAGCCCTCAGCAACAGGATGTGCTGAAAGATTTGGAGGGAATCATAATGCCTTCCATCAGCCGCACGAGAAGCACGGAGCCAGCCAAGCCTTATAAGGAACTGATTACCTCGCCTGTCTATTTCACCAATGAGAAGTGGCAGGAGTGTCTGGCATCGCATGGCATCATCATTGATGAGAATGCGAAGACGCTGACCATTCAGTCGAACAGCGTCAATGCCGACATGGTGTATGACCTGACAGATGAGGAACTGAAGAAACTCACCTCCAACTCCATCAAGGAAGTGCCCGTCGTTCAACGCTTGGAACTGCTGAATGGCATCATCAAGGACGACTTTGCTGACAAAATCCTGATGGACACACTGAATAGCAAGGAGCGCATCGACCTGCATCTGCATCCCGAACTTGAACAGGAGTTGCAGCAGCGTCAGCAACAAGACGAGGAACGGTTGCTTCCGTTGGAAGAGGACGAGACTGTCAGACGTGACGTGTTGCAAGGCGATGCCATGGTGAGAGGTGAAGACCTTGCCTTGATTAATGAGAACAAGGGTTGGTATCGTGAGGGAGCGCATGGGCGTGAAGTGAAAGTCGGTGACATCATGGTGGAGAAAGTGCCTCCGATGGAGGGAGATAAGAAAGGCGAAGATAAGTATCGCATGACCGCCATTATCAATGGAGAAGCCATCACGCACGAAATCAAGCAGAAGGACTACGACAAGTTCTTGGCGGTGGATGACTACCATCGCATGAAACTCTTCTCCAAGGTTTTCAGTGAAGTGGATATGAAGACACGCCCCGAAACCAACGCCGGACTGGGCACGAAGATATTGGCGGCTCTGACGGCAGGAGCAGTCGTTACAGCAGAGGTGGCGCATGACATAAGCCACCATCATCACCATCCAGCCCCGGAGTTCTATGCAGAGCATCATGGCGGTCCACGTCCTTACTTCAAACCGGGAGTGGATTCGCCACAGGAGATTGCGGCAAGGTACTTTGAGGCAGAAGCAAATCATGTTGCCACGGAGATAAGG
>JAJXBQ010000367.1:0-1860 GCA_021640525.1 Segatella copri | reverse complement strand
TGTGTGTTGTAAAGAAGGGTCCTAACCACGGACCGGCTCCCATACCCGAAGAAGGAAAATGGGTAAAATCAAAAGAAATTGTTGATATTTCAGGTCTGACACACGGTGTGGGTTGGTGTGCTCCTCAGCAGGGTGCATGTAAGCTGACTCTGAACGTAAAAGAAGGTATCATCCAGGAAGCTCTGGTTGAAACTATCGGCTGTTCAGGTATGACTCACTCAGCTGCTATGGCTGCTGAAATCCTCCCGGGAAAAACTATCCTCGAAGCATTGAACACAGACTTAGTTTGTGACGCCATCAACACTGCTATGCGCGAACTCTTCTTACAGATCGTTTACGGACGTACTCAGTCAGCTTTCTCAGAAGGTGGTCTGATCATCGGTGCAGGTCTTGAAGACTTAGGTAAAGGTCTGCGTAGCCAGGTAGGTACATTGTACGGTACTTTGGCTAAAGGTCCTCGTTACCTTGAAATGGCAGAAGGTTACATCAAGACAATTGCTCTTGACAAAAACGATGAAATCTGCGGATACGAATTCGTTCACATGGGCAAATTCATGGATGAAATCAAGAAGGGTACTGATGCGAATGAAGCATTGAAGAAAGTTACCGGTACTTACGGACGCTTCACTGCAGAACAGGGAGCTGTTAAACACATTGATCCACGTCACGAATAATATAAGGAGGAAAGAAACTATGATTAGAGAAGTAAAATTCGAAAGCCAAGACCGTCGTATCAAAGGTATCATTGAAGCCTTGAACGCTAACGGCATCAAAGACATCGAAGAAGCTAACGCAATCTGCGAAGCTGCCGGACTTGATCCTTATAAAACGTGTGAAGAAACTCAGCCTATCTGTTTTGAAAATGCAAAATGGGCTTATGTAGTAGGTACTGCTATCGCTCTTAAGAAGAACTGCACAAACGCTGCTGAAGCTGCTGAGGCTATCGGTATCGGTTTGCAAGCATTCTGTATCCCGGGTTCTGTAGCTGACGACCGTAAGGTTGGTATCGGTCATGGTAACCTGGCTGCTATGTTGCTGCGCGAAGAAACTAAATGTTTCGCATTCCTGGCAGGTCACGAATCATTCGCTGCTGCCGAAGGTGCTATCAAAATCGCTGCAAAAGCAGACAAAGTACGTAAAGAACCTCTGCGTTGTATCTTGAACGGTTTGGGCAAAGACGCTGCACAGATCATCTCTCGTATCAACGGATTTACATACGTTCAGACTGAATTCGATTATTTCACAGGTGAACTGAAAGTAGTTCGTGAAATCGCTTATTCTGACGGTCCTCGTGCAAAAGTAAAATGCTACGGAGCCGATGATGTTCGCGAAGGTGTAGCTATCATGTGGAAAGAAGGTGTAGACGTATCTATCACAGGTAACTCTACTAACCCGACTCGTTTCCAACACCCAGTTGCAGGTACTTACAAGAAAGAACGTGTTCTTGCTGGTAAACCATATTTCTCTGTAGCTTCAGGTGGTGGTACAGGTCGTACTCTTCACCCGGATAACATGGCTGCCGGTCCTGCTTCATACGGTATGACTGACACTATGGGTCGTATGCACTCAGACGCTCAGTTCGCCGGTTCTTCATCCGTTCCTGCTCACGTAGAAATGATGGGATTCCTGGGAATTGGTAACAACCCAATGGTAGGCTGTACTGTGGCTTGTGCGGTAGATGTAGCTCAGGCATTGGCAAAGTAACCACCGTTTCTTGATCAAATGATATAAACTCCTGTAATTTTGACAATTACAGGAGTTTCTTTTTATAAACAAAAACGTGAAAATTAAATACTTTCGGAATAACATAGGCCATTTACTAAGCATTAACGAGAAATACAGAAACAGACTAAAGTATGG
>JAJXBQ010000366.1:0-1870 GCA_021640525.1 Segatella copri | reverse complement strand
ATTATTAATTATAAATTGATTAGCGATTATGGCAAGCATTTTTTCAAAGATTGCAGCAGGAGAGATTCCTAGCTACAAGTGTGCAGAAAGCGACAAGTTCTATGCTTTCCTCGACATTAGCCCTATCGGCAAAGGTCATACTCTGGTAATTCCCCGCAAGGAGGTTGATTACATCTTCGATATGGAAGACGAAGACCTGGCTGAGTTTGAGGTTTTCGCCAAGAAGGTAGCCAAGGCTATCAAGGCAGCCTTCCCATGCAAGAAAGTGGCGCAGGTTGTTTTGGGTCTGGAGGTTCCTCATGCCCATATCCACCTCATCCCAATGAACAGCGAAGCTGATGTAAACTTCCGCAAGGAGCATCTCAAACTCACAGAGGAAGAGTTCAAGGAAATTGCTGATAAGATTTATACAGAATTCAAGAAACTTTAAATGCAAGAAGTTTCAAACAGAAAAAGAGCTGCGAATATGCTTCGCAGCTCTTTTTATATCTTTATTTCATAAGCTCTTGCTTAGACGAACTCATCGCCTTTCTTCATCTGCACCTCGTTTACATATTTACGCACCAGGGCAGAAGAATCTTCTTTCTTGCATATCAACAATACATTGTCATTCTCGGCTACTATGAAACCATCCAGTCCGTTCAATACAGCCAGCTTTCCTTTAGGCAACTTGATTACATTGTTGTGACAATTCTCCATCATCACATCGCTGTCAACAACCACGTTGTCATCGCTGCTCTTCTGCATCGCCTCGTAGATACTGTGCCAGGTACCCAGATCAGCCCAGCCGAAGTCACACTTCATCATATAGACATTGCTAGGTTTGTCAAGCACTCCGAAATCTACTGATATATTAGGATAAGAAGAGAAGCTCTCTTTCATGTATGCATTCTCTGTCTCCACACTGAATTCCGGATACTGTTTATCGTAATCACGAAGTACAGGGGGCAGAATCTTGCAGAAGCACTCACGCAGATACTTCACATTAGAAAGGAATAAACCCGTATTCCAATAGAACTCTCCACTCTCTACAAAAATCTTGGCAAACTCTCTTTCCGGTTTCTCGGTAAACGACTGCACCTTGTACAATCCGTTGCCGATAGCTTCACCCATCTGAATATATCCATATCCAGGTTCAGGACGGGTTGGTTTCACACCCATCGTCAGGAAACGGTCATGTTCTGCCACAAAAGCCAGGCCTTCCAATACGTTCTCCCGGAAAGCATCTTCATTGAAGATAGCCTGATCCGAAGGAGTTGCGATGATGCAGGCATCAGGATTGAGCATCGAGATGCGATGATTGGCCCATGCCATGCTAGGTGCCGTGTTGCGATGAATAGGTTCCGCCAATATCCGTTCTGCAGGAACCTCAGGCAACTGTTCCTTTACCAGTTGAACATATTCTTCATTTGTGTTGATAAATATATGGTCGGCAGGCACGATCTTTGCCATACGGTCAAAGGTTTGCTGAAGCTGGGTGCGCCCCACTCCAAAGAAGTCGACAAACTGCTTCGGATAGTTGCTGCGGCTGCAAGGCCAGAGTCTGCGGCCCTTACCTCCCGCCAATATCACACAATAATTATTTCCGTTACTCTTCATATCTTGAGTCTAATATTTTGTTGGTTTTCAAAATTCATCTGTAAAGTTAGTGATTATCCGTGAAAGTGCCAAAGATTTTCTTGAAATTTAATAAAGTGGACTATAAAAACAACAAAAATTTAATGTTTCTGCATTAAAAATGCATTTTTAGAAAAAAAAGTCACCAAAAAGTTTGTCAGTTCAAAAATTATTAGTACCTTTGCAACCGCAAATAAGCAAGGTGGTATTTGCCCAGATGGCGGAATCGGTAGACGCGCTGGTCTCAAACACC
>JAJXBQ010000096.1:0-11661 GCA_021640525.1 Segatella copri | reverse complement strand
GATAGCTCTTTGGTGGAACTATCGGCATTTAAAATAAAAAAATAAAAACTTAAACCTACCAACGTAAGATTATATCGTAAAACCTAAGAGCCTATTATGGCTGCAAGGTAAAACCTACTACCAGGTAAGCTTTTTCGGTGCTAGGGTTAGCAGCTACCTGAGCGAAGACTGGAACAGAGAAAGAATCTGTAATCTTCAAATCCTTGGTAGCTTTCAGTGAAACATTGGTAACTGCAAAACCATTGGCATCACCATAGAAAGATGTAGCAAATGAAACTGCGCCTATACTTGCTGCCCAATCACAACCGCCCAACCTGAATGGGGCTGTAGCCTCAACATACGAAGAATAAGCACGGTCACCATCCTTATTTAATCCATCATGGCCTGCAAAGTTGGTGTACCAGTTCAAGGCAACTGGACCAAAGTCATAACCTACATTTGCCTCAAAAACATGAGAAGTTTCATGTGCCTTATAGGCGAAATACTTCTCGTTAGGAGAGTTGAACCAGTAATCGGTCACGCCGATATGGAAACCACCGGTTTCATAAGCCAAGGTAAGGTCAAACTCCTTAGTATCCTCTGGCTGAGAGATACCTACACTTCCCCAAGCTGTCAGAGACAAGCCCTTGTAACCAATACCAAGTGTTGGCTGCAAAGAGACTTCTCCCAGTGACTGACCACGCCAGTAATACTGGTTTACAACATCTGCAGCGATGGTAGTTTCAACCTTGTCCTGCGCAGAAACAGCAGGAGCAAAAGCAACCAAACCGAGTGCAAGGGCACCCATCTTCTTTATATCAAAAATCTTCTTCATATTCTCTTATTTTTATGTGATACATTTTTGTTTTTTAAAGTTTCGGCAGCAAAGGTACTGCAAATCGAAGACAACACAAAATAAATCGCGATTTATTTATATTGTTGAGATGCAGCGTACCTTGTTCAAAGGTACTAATTATAACTCTGCTCGCCAAAACTTCTGCTGAAAAAATCTCTCTCGCTCGCTATATGAAAGCATCTTTAGTTGTAGCAACTCTCACCATGCTCATAGATATCGAGACCTTCTTCCTCGATTCGCTTATCAACACGGAGACCAGCAATCTTCTTGATACCCCAGAAGAGGATAATACCGGTTACGGCTGCCCAAAGGTCGATGCAGAGAATGCCGAAGCACTGAGCACCGAAGAATCCGAAGCCACCACCATAGAAAGCACCACCGTCGAGGGCGAAAAGACCGGTCATCAAGGTACCGAAGATACCGCATACACCATGTACTGAACTTGCACCTACAGGATCATCAATATGAAGCTTGGTATCGATGAACTCGATAGAGAATACCAAGATTATACCTGCCAAGAGACCGATGATGGCTGAACCCAATGGACTAACCAAATCGCAACCAGCAGTAATGGCTACCAAACCAGCCAAGATACCATTCAATGTCAATGAGAATGATGGCTTGCCATACTTGATCCAAGATGTGAACATGGTACCCAAACCACCGCAGACTGCAGCCAAGTTGGTTGTCAGGAATACGTGACTGATAGCAACACGGTTAACCTCACCAGAAGCAGCGAGCTGAGAACCAGGGTTGAATCCGAACCATCCGAACCAGAGGATGAATACACCAAGAGCAGCAGCCATCAGATTGTGACCTGGGATAGCAGTACTCTTACCATTGCGATACTTACCAAGACGAGGACCTAAGCAGATAGCACCAACCAAGGCAAGTACACCACCAACACTATGTACGATGGCAGAACCTGCGAAATCATGGAAGGCAGCACCGAAGGTGTTCATCATGAATGAACCTGCCTCGCTGTTGCAAAGCCAACCGCCGCCCCATGTCCAGTGACCCTCTACAGGGTAGATAATCAATGAAATGAAGAACGAGTAAATGCAATACATAGAGAACTTAGTACGTTCTGCCATGGCACCTGAAACGATGGTAGCACTAGTAGCGCAGAATACGGTTTCAAACATCAGGAAGCCTTCAGTAGGAAGACCGGCTGCATTTGTATAGAAAGACAAATCACCGAAGTTAGGCATACCGATGAAACCGGCGCCATCGCTACCAAACATAAATCCGAAACCTACGAACCAGAAGAGAACGGAACCGATCATAAAATCGACAAAGTTCTTAAACAAGATGTTCGCGGTGTTTTTACTACGGGTAAAGCCCGCCTCGCAGAGGGCAAATCCCGGCTGCATGAAAAAGACCAACATGGCTGCCAAGAGCATCCATACGGTATCTACTGAAATTCCTAAATCCTGTACACTCATAACATAAAATCTTTAAAGTGTTCTTTATACCTGAAAACTATTCTCTCTCCTCCAATTAGCATTTTATTTCTCCTGCTCAGCATTATAGAGAGCGATGTCGCCTCTTTCACCTGTACGGATTCTTACGGTATCCTCTACAGGAATTACAAAGATTCGACCATCACCAATCTCGCCTGTACGGGCAGCCTCCTGGATGGCATTAATCGTTTTCTCTACGTTCTTGTCGCGCACGACAACATTCAGCAACACTCGCTCGATACTGCTGGTATCATACATGACACCACGGTAGATTCGAGCCTGTCTCATCTTGCCCTCTCCTCTTACATCGTAGTAAGAGAACCACTCGATGTCGGCGGCAAGCAAAGCTTCCTTTACATCCTCAAACTTAGTCTTACGGATGATTGCTTCAATCTTTTTCATGTTAATCTCTCCTATTAATTAATTTACATTTTGTTTATTTTCTGGTGCAAAGGTACGACATTTTGCTTAATATTTTGCGATATTGCTTACTTTTTGATGTTATTATTTTCGTTTGGTTATTATTTTGCGTAGTTCTTTTTAAAATACAGAACAAAATGAAAGCAAATTACGCATTATTCGTTTCATTTTGAAACAAGCAATAAAAAAGCCGCTTGAAAGGCCCCAAAGACCCTTCAAGCGGCAAACCTAAAAACAAACTCTCAACCCTAAAACTAGGGTCACTTTATTATTTAAACTTAATCTTATAGCAGTATTTCCGTATATATCTGAGTTTTATAACGGAAATTTTATTTTGCCTTTATTTTGAATGTAAATTCACGATCAGCATAATGGAGACGATACTTCTCCATAGGCTTGGTCATCCAACTGTCGATGCAGCCCAAAGGATACTGGCATTTCTGGATATGCAACTGCACGAGTCCCTTATCCACCAGATCACCACTGTGTTGTCCCCATGCATGCGTCTTCTCGATACCAGAATCCAAATCCTCTACCAGATAAGGGATGGCACTGCACTCCATAGGTTCATACCCCTCGAAGGTAATCCCCTTGCCGGTGGTTGGATTAAAGATAGAGAAATAGCGGATATCGGTATGGTTACCACTCTCCTGCGGACGGATATATGGATAATATTCATCCTTCACGTCAGACTCGTACTTGCCGATAAAAGCAGAAGAATGACGATCTACGTAGTTCTCTTCAGGACCTCTACCATAATACTCGAGCTTAGAGAAAGTAGCAGGCATCTGCAACTGCAGACCGAATCTGAACAGATCGGCAACCTGAACCTCCTTGTCGGTAGTCATCTTCTGGGTAACATTCACCTCGCCCGCAGCACTGATGTCATAGCGGAGCATCAGCTGAGCTTTCACTTCAGGCATATCGAAGAGAGCTGTCAGCACCACATTGTCCTTACTCACATTTTTGTCGAAAGACTTCAGAGTCATCTGCGGGTTCTTCCATACTCTCATCTCCTTCTGCAGAGATGCTCCATAGTCATTATCGGTAGGAGCACGCCAGAATTCCGGAGTCATACTCTCACGGAACTTCAACATCGGTTCCCCATCTACATCGAGATAATCTATCATACCCGTCTTCTTGCCTATGGTAACAGACATTCTCTGTGCGCTGACCTTCACATAAGAGTTGGTTTCCTCCACCTCCATACTGCTTGTCTGCTGCACCTTACCCTTCTTGGTTGGCGCAGCAGCAACAGCAGGAACCGCCGGTTTGGCAAACTGATAATCGCTGATGATAAACTGCTGGCGAGCCATCACCTGGCCCTTGTCTACCAGCGGCTGTGTGCCATCGCTTGCAAAAGCAAAGTTAAGAACAATCTCCTCCTTTGCATGCTTCGATTCAGCCTCAGCCACCGCATACTTCAGTTCATCACTCTTGATCAGTTTGGTAGCCTGAGGAGCAATACCCTTTGTTTCAGAAATCTCAACTGTAGCCAGTTTCACACCATTGGCATAAACCGTAGCTGTCAGGTTCAAGTCATCAATATTCTTGAAGAAGTTCTCGTTGAAAACCTTGAAAGCACCATTCACAGCATCCAGGTCCTTGATCCATACATTCTGATGATAGTACTGAATCTCGTAAGCATGAGGATTCAGACGGCGGTCTGGAGCAATGATACCATTACAGTTGAAGTTATAGTCACTTGCCGGATAGCGGCCGTAATCTCCACCATAAGTAAAGATTTCCTTACCGGTGACAGGACTCTTGTCACGAATGCCCTGATCTACGAAGTCCCAGATATAGCCACCCTGATACTTAGGATACTTACGGATGAGGTCCCAATATTCCTTGAAACCACCTTCCGAATTCCCCATAGCATGAGCATATTCGCACTGGATGTATGGTTTAACACCATCACTCTTGCAATATTTCTCACTCTCCTCGTAGTCGATATACATCGGACAGTAAATATCAGTCTTGCTGTCATAACCGCCACGCTCATACTGAACAGGACGGGTCTTGTCGAGCGCTTTCACCCAGTCATAGGTCTTTTCGAAGTTGATGCCGTAACCACACTCATTACCCAAACTCCATACGATGATAGAAGGGTGATTGATAAAACTTTTCACATTACCTTCATTGCGCTCGATGTGAGTCTGGAGATACTCAGGGAACTTAGCGAGTGATTTTTCCTCATATCCCATACCATGAGATTCGAGGTTAGCCTCAGCTGTAAGATACAGTCCGTATTCATCACAGAGTTCATACCAGCGAGGATCGTCAGGATAATGGCAGGTACGAACCGCATTGATGTTCAACTGTTTCATGATTCTGATATCCTGAATCATGCGCTCTACACTTACCACATATCCACCATCCGGATCTATCTCATGCCGGTTGGCACCCTTAATCAGTACAGGCTTGCCGTTCACCAGCAACTGGGCGTTCTTGATTTCCACATTGCGAAAGCCCACCTTCTGCGGAATCACCTCCGCTACCCCCTGCTTATTCTTCAGAGAGATGTATACCTTATATAAATAAGGTGTCTCAGCAGTCCAAGCCTTCACCTTCGGTACTTTGATTACACCCTGAGCTCCGGTAGCCGATGCTATTTGCTTGCCATCCTTATCGCACAAGGCAACAGTCACATCAGTCTTGCCGCCCTTCAGCGCTATCTGATAGTTCAGTATACCATCCCGATAATTATTCATCAAACCGGCATCAAGACGGATATCGGCAGCATGAAGTTTCGGACGTGCATAGAGATAAACCTCACGGGCTATACCAGTAAAGCGCCAGAAGTCCTGATCCTCGAAATAAGAACCATCGCACCAGCGCATCACCTGCATAGCTATCAGGTTCTTGCCCGGCTTCAGATACTTGGAGATATTAAACTCGGCAGCCACCTTGCTGTCTTCACTATATCCCACATACTTGCCGTTTACCCAAAGGGTCAGGTTGCTGGTAGCCGAACCTACATGGAAATAGACATCCTTGCCCTTCCAGTCCTTAGGAAGTTCGAAGGTACGACGATAAGAACCCGTATAGTTGTTGAGTTCGCTGATATAAGGAGGATTTGGGTCAAACTGGGTAGCCCAGGCATAACCGACATTCTTATAAGTAGCATCTCCATAACCGTTCAGTTCGAACAGCCCCGGTACAGGGAAATCCTTCCACTCCGAATCGTCATAGTTGGCTGCAAAGAAGTTGGCTGGACGCTTGTTATGATCCTTCACGAAGTTAAACTTCCACATGCCTTCCATCGAAAGATAGTTGGCCGACTTCTTCTTGTCAAAACTCTGTGCTTTGTCAAGGGTCTCGTATGCAAAGAAAGCAGCACGGCGAGGTTCGCGGTTCTGCTGGTTTATATCCACATTATGCCAGCGCGACTCGTTCTGAGCCGCCACGCCATTGCCGACAGACAGCAAGGTGAGGCAAAGCGATACATTTGCTATATTTCTGATGCTCATATCTGTTTATTATTTTCTGAAAAACATAGAGTTATCTACTGGTGTAAACTTCTGTTCGCTGTCCTTGCGCATTTCAATGCCGAGACTGCTCCACCATGAAGGCCAGCCGCCAACGATATTGCTGAGGAAAACCACCTTGAAAGGATGCAATCCCTTAGCCAATGCTACAGAAGTATCATGATTGGTACCAGCCTTCACATCCCCCTCATTGCTGATCATGAGTTTGTTATCAATCCAAACCTGCTCCAGACGGGAAGAGAGATAATAGACACCATCCTCCGGAATATTGATGTAGCCCTCAGCGATGGCAGCATAATTATTGGCACCGCGCAAGGTAGCAGCATCATCCTTCTGCTGAATCTTCATCTGCTCCAAGCCCTCGATGTTTGCACACTCCCAGGCAGCATCAGCCCATTCCAGCTGGTCAACCTTCAGATAGTTGCCCTTAATGCGCTTCATCTGCAACCCAGGTTTTGCGTCCTCCACCTTAACAGCAGGAGCATAAGTCTGCTTCTCAACATCAATGGTTCTGATACGGCTCATCTTGCCTGAAGGCAATATGGTTGCTATCTTGATAATGGTGTTTCCACTCACCCTGATAGGCTCTGCATAAGCCGAAGAAGAAGGAGTTGGTGTACTTCCATCCAATGTATAAACCATCTTCATAGGACGCGAGGTGGTAAAGGTTACCGCAGTATCCCCAGTAATGACCACCTTATCACAAGAACCGAAAGGCTGCTCAGGCAATGGGATATGATAACGGATATGGCGCTCGTCCAGACGAACACTGTTTGCATCCAGTCGGCGGCAGAAATCCTTGAAGTTTTTCCTGCTCACTGGCGACCATGCAATCTCAGAGAGAGCAATGGCACGAGGATACATCATATACTCCATCTTGGCATTGGAATACATATATTCCGACCAGTTGTTACACTGAACGCCCAGGATATGATGAGCCAGTCCTAATGCCTTGATGGTATCAGGTACCGGATTATAATTATAGGTAGAAGCCAGATATCTAGGAGGACTAGGAATGGTTACAGGCTCTACCTTGCTGTCGCCCTGATACCAGTCGAGATACATACCGTCGCTGCCCGGCGTCATGATGACATCATGCTTCTGCATGGCAGCCTCGATACCTCCTTCCGTTCCACGCCATGACATCACGGTAGCATTCTCACTCAATCCGCCTTCCAGAATCTCGTCCCATCCGATAATCTTTCTGCCACGCTTCTCCAGCATTTTCTCTATGCGCTTGATAACGTAGCTCTGCAGTCTTTCCTCTGCCGAATGCTTTCCTTCTGCCTGCAAGCCCTCAGTCTGAATACGCTTCTGACAGGTAGGGCAGTTTTTCCAACTGGTCTTCGGACACTCGTCGCCACCGATATGGAAGTACTTACCTGGGAAGAGAGGAACAATCTCACTAAAGATGTCATCCAGGAAGCGGAACATATCTTCCTTGCCCGGACACATCACGATATCCTCTACCCCCCAAACAGTTCTCAACGGCCACTGCTCACCTTTGCATGAAAGATAAGGATAAGCAGAGATAGCTGCCATCATGTGACCAGGAAGGTCGATTTCCGGAATCACGGTAATATAGCGCTTGGCAGCATAATCCACTATTTCCTTAATCTGCTCCTGGGTATAGAAACCGCCATAAAGAGAGCCATCGCCCTCGGTACGGATACTGCCCACAGAAGTAAGTTTAGGATATTTCTTGATTTCGATACGCCAGCCCTGGTCTTCCGTCAGATGGAAGTGCATGGTATTCACCTTGAACATAGACATCAGGTCCAGTTGCTTCTTCACATTCTCGACAGAAATGAAATGGCGGCATGGATCGAGATGGAATCCACGGTAGCCGAAGCGTGGAGCATCCTGGATATCACAGCATTGTGCTACCCATTTCACCCCATTCACCCGGGTTGCGCTCTCTATCTGGGCAGGGAGTAACTGCATGAAACTCTGCATACCGTAGAAGGCGCCCTTGGCGGTCTTCGCCTTGATAACAACCCCCTTGGCGGTTACGGTAAGGCGATAACCTTCCTCGGCAATTTTCAGCGAAGGAGAAATCTGTATAGAGATATTCCCCTTCTTTCCACCTACCGTTACCTCATAACCTGTAGAAGCCTTCAGTTTGTCAGCCATGTACTGGGCGATATTTCTGCCTTCAGCCGTCTGGTAAGCGATTACCACCTTCTGTGGCAATACGAACTCACCTTTCTGTACCTGAGTCTTCACCGGTATCGGGATAATATTAATATCGGCAGCAGATACCGGAGAGGAGATACCACCCAGCATCGCTGCACAGGCTACAAACGAGCCTAATAAACGATTGAACTTTGCCATGATTTAAATATATTAATAAGGTATTACAATGGTTTGTACTCCACGAAAGCCTCCATGGCCTCATAGCATGCCAGACCCAACTGGTCGTAGAGCGATGCAGTAGCACGGTTACGGTCTTCGGCTCTCTGCCAGAACAGGCGCTCGTCGTTGCCCAAGAAAGGAGCACTCTCCATCTGCGACTGATGCTTGAGAATAGAGTTACGCTTTGCCCGCAACTCCTCAGGGCTCAATGGAACACACATTTCGATATTCTCAATCTCCCATTCTGCCCAGGCACCACGATACATCCAGATGCGACAGTCCTTCAACCATTCTGCACCCGCTTTCTTCTCTTCGTCGATAGCTGCCAGAACGGCATCAGTACACTTCTTGTGGGTTCCATGAGGATCAGCAAGGTCGCCGGCAACATAAATCTGATGCGGCTGCACCTTCTGCAACAGAGCTCTCACTATCTCTACATCCTTCTCGGTCATTGGCAACTTCTCTATCTTGCCGCTCTCATAGAATGGCAGGTCGAGGAAGTGGACATGGTCAAGCGGAATTTCATTATAAGTACAAGCGGTACGAGCCTCACCACGGCGGATCAGTCCCTTGATGGTCAGGATATCTCTCGTATCGAAGTCACTCTCCTTCTTCTTGGCAAAGAAGGTCTTGATTTCCTTATATTTATTAGAGATGATGCTATCCTTTGAGTCAGCAAAAAGCTGGTTGAAACCATTGATAAAGTGCATGAATCTTGTTACTTCCTCATCACCCACAGCAATGTTTCCTGATGTTTCGTAAGCTACATGCACATCGTGGTTCTGCTGTACCAGTCGGCGGATGGTTCCTCCCATAGAGATAACATCATCGTCTGGGTGTGGAGAGAATACGATAACCTTCTTAGGGAATGGAGTTGCACGCTCTGGGCGATAGGTATCATCGGCATTCGGCTTACCACCTGGCCATCCGGTAATGGTATGCTGCAAATCATTGAAAATCTTGATATTGGCATTGTAGGCAGAACCATAGAGTGCCAGAAGTTCACTCAGTCCGTTCTCATTATAATCCTTATTGGTCAACTTCAGGATAGGCTTACCGAGTTTCTGACAGAGCCATACCAGTGCCGAACGCACCAGTTTATCACTCCACTGGCATGAAGTTACGAGCCATGGATGCTCGATACGCGTCAGATGGTGAGCTGCACCCAGGTCGATGACAACATGAGCATTCGGATGAGTCTGAAGGAATGATGCCGGCAGGGTATCTGTGATAGAGTTCTCCACCACCTTCTGCATAATCTCTGCCTTCTCTTCGCCCCAGGCTGTCAGATAGATGCTCTTGGCTGAGAGCAAGGTAGCGATACCCATGGTGAGCGAACATGGAGGAATGGTTTCCTTGGTCTGCTCACTGTTCTCCATCTCTTCGCGAGAGGTATTGCCGATGAGGATGATACGGGTCATCGACTGGATGCCCGAACCTGGCTCGTTGGCTGCAATATTACCCGAACGGCCTATACCTATGAGGGCTACATCGAGACCGCCGAAGGTCTTGATACGCTGCTCATAAAGACGGCAACTGTCCTGTACGGCATCCTGTGCCACAAAACCATCCAGTGTAAAGATGTTCTGCTCTGTCACATCCACATGATTGAGGAAACGATCCTTCAACTGGTTGATGGTACGGAGAGAACTGTCCTTCTGGAGCGGATAATATTCGTATGCATTGAATACAATAACATTGCGGAAGCTCAGGGTCTTCTCGTTGTAACGGCGAACGAGTTCATCGTATACAGAATAGAGAGAAGAACCGGCACCCAGCGCCATCACATAGAATTTGCCTTCCTGCTGTGCCGCCTTGATGCCAGCTTCTATTTTATCAGCTACATGACTGGCACCTTCTGCCATAGAGGCAAAGATATCTGTATGAATCTTCTCCATTCTGGAGATTTCAGAGTATTCTACAGTCGTCTTTGGCTTGTAGAACTCTACAGGTACTTTATTGAGTACGATTTGCGAACTAAGATTGAGTCTCATATCTTTATCTATATTTAAATAGGTTATATTTTCTTTTTTTAAAAAATGACGGATTAGAGTTCAGATGCCATTGCTGCAGCACCCAGGATGGCCGCCTTGGCACCATCCAGTCCGCTCATCAGGAACTTAGCCTTACCTTTATATAATGAGAGCACATGCTCGTTATATGCTTCTTCAATAGGACGGAAGAGCAGATCGCCAGCCTGTGCCAATCCTCCGAAGAAGATAAAAGCCTCCGGGCTCAGAAAGGTAGCTATCTCTGCACAGGCCTTGCCGATTCTTGTACCGGTTTGTCTGAACACTTCCCGTGCCAGTGTATCTCCTGCCATGGCTGCCTTATAAACCACATAAGATGTAATTTCTTCCCTTGGAATATTTCTCAGCTCAGTTGCCCCGGTTGATGCTTCGAGCATGGCCAAGGTAGTACGGACCACGCCTGTAGCCGAACAGTAGGTTTCCAGACAGCCCTTTCTGCCACAGCCGCATGGTCTACCGTCAGGATCCACCACCATGTGTCCCAACTCACCGGCAAAACCGTCGCAACCATAAATCAGCTGTCCGTTAGCCACGATACCCGATCCTACGCCTGTTCCGAGAGTGAGTTCTACGAAGTTTTTCATGCCAACCGCAGCACCATATTTCATTTCTCCCATAGCAGCCGCATTTGCATCATTGGTAATAGCAACCGGAATGCCCAGTTTCTCTGCAAACATGTCAGCCAGCGGTACAATACCCTTAGCCCATACCAGGTTTGCTGCATTTTCAATGGTCCCCTTGTAATAGTTACCACAAGGCGCACCGATGCCCATGGCACGAATTTTCTCCATACCACCTACCTGTTCTACTATCTGCATCACAGCTTTTACCGACTCCTCTACGTATTGTTCCACGCGTTGGAATGTCTGGGTCTTGATTGAGGTTGTAGCTATTATTTCTCCGTCCCCATCAACGATGCCGAAAACGGAATTGGTTCCACCCAAATCCAAGCCAATCACTAAAGACTTTACATCGTATTCCATACTTCTTTTAATTAATAGGTTAAAATCGAAAAATAACGAGGAGCGATACAAACTTTTATTTATTAAATTCTTTATTAACGCTCA
>JAJXBQ010000365.1:0-1904 GCA_021640525.1 Segatella copri | reverse complement strand
CTCCGAAAGATACGGAAATATCTCCGAAAGATAAAAAAATATCTCCGAAGCAGAATTTCCTAAAATGGGAGATCTTCGGGCGGAATATTCTCGCTGCCATCCATCTTCTGGTTGTTCTCTATCTCGTCAGGACGCATTTCTATCACCTTCCAGCCGTTGCCCGTCTTGCGGTGAATCTTCTTGAACCCCAGCGCCTCCATGAACATCGATATATCCTTGTTCGACATCGACTGGCGGAAGGCGGGGTTCGTGCAGATGCGCTCCATCACATCACTCGCCGTAACAAACTTGCAGAACTCGGGCGGCGTATCGGCATCAGGAACACGGTAGAACTTGTTGATGCGCTCGGCTATGTAGTTGTTCACACGGAAATAAAGATTATGGCGCTGAATCTCCTCATTCTCCTCCTTCGTAAACCAGTAAACCCAGTCGCAGGGCTCACCCCTCCGGCGCTTCTCTATCACCTCCTGAGCCAGTGCTACAGCCTGTGAGTAGATGCCATCGTAATAGAAAGGAAAGTCGATGGGACTCTTGATCTTCTCGATGCGCCAGATGAGGAAACGGCGGTTCTCGTCGTCATCGATGATATGAACCTCATTGCTCGTGGCGCAGAACCCCGCATTGTTCTGCAGGATGCAGTCCCACTCGGCATAAGGGATTCGCATGCTGATGTTGCGCTTCGTGATGTTACTCTTGAAGGAATCCAGGTTCTTGCCGCGCAGACAACTGAACTCATCCAAACATACTATCGCCTTGCTGGCACACATCTGCAGGAAATCCTTGTTCTTGTAGTCGCCCGTAGAATCGTTGGCGAAATACTTGCGCAGATGGGGCGGCAGAAGATGGTCGAAAAACGTGGTCTTGAAGATGCCACCCTTGCCAACGAAAACCATGATAGACTGGTTGGTGACATCGGGGCGCACCCAGCAAACCACCATGTTGACCAGCCATTTCCTGAAGGCATAGGCAAAATCCTCCACCGTATGGCGGTAACCGCCGGTATTCATCACGGTTACCCGATGGGCTAATTCATCGATATAGTCGGTTTTTCCGTCCCATTTCGGCAGACTCTTCAGATATTCCTCCATGGGGTTGAATTCGGGACTGAAGTTACTTCTTATCACCGTATCCAGCTTTTTCTGGGTGGTACAGATGTTCTCCAGTTCCATCTTCACGAACAGCGAATTGCTCACCCGGGTATCCACTTCGGTCCAGTCGAGATAGAGTTTCTCTCCGGTGTTGATGGCGCGCACTTCATACTGGTTGCTCAGCGTGTTGTGGTGCATTTCATATCGGGCTCCCAGCCATCCCAGCAGCGCTCTCATACTGGTATATCGTTTCTGCTCATCGTCTCCCGGCTGTCTGATTTTCCAGGTTCCCAGTCGCTCGGTATGCTTGTAAATCTCTCGTGCCACCCGCTCGGTATCGGCATATTCGCTGCCAAACTTATCTGCCATATGTTTCACAGCCTCCTCCTTTTCGGCTCCGAAACAGAGGCAGAATTTGGCGTATCTCACCACGTAGCTGTTGTGATGATGCTCCTCAAACCGCTCCTCCCAGCTCTCCGCCAGTTTGTCTACATACTGCAGAATCTCTTCGGTGGTAAGCGTCTTGGGAGGCGCCTCGTCTTCCTGTTTGCGAGGGCTTTTCTTTCTGGGTTTTTCCGCCTCCGTCTGCCTTTTCCTGTTCTGTTCCTCCTGTTGCTTTGTAGCTTTTTCGAAGTTCTCCACCTCCTCCCGGGTGATGGGGAGAACTTCGGCATTCCAGTTGAAGTAAGCCTCGGGGTCGTAAGCCAGTCCGCAGCTTCTCACCATGTCCTGGCATTGCTTGTCGCTGTTGATACCCAGCAGTTTGTCGTACATGCTCATGGCTTTTCTGATGGCGAGCTGGTGGAGTTCGGTGGC
>JAJXBQ010000095.1:0-11805 GCA_021640525.1 Segatella copri | reverse complement strand
CATCAAAAGTGGTTCAATCTAAACTTAGGAAAAAATAAAAATAATAATAATAATTAAAACGTAATGGCAGCATTAGGAACAATTAGAAAAAGAGGCGTGATACTGGTTTGTATCATCAGTTTCGGCCTTTTCGCCTTTATTGCCGAGGAAGCTTTCCGCTCTTGCGATTCAGCAAAGAATAATGAGCGCCAGCAGATTGGTGAGGTTTTGGGCGAAAAAATCAGCGTGCAGGATTTCCAGAAGCTCGTTGATGAGTATTCAGAAGTTATTAAAATGCAACAGGGTCAGGAAAATCTTCCTGAAGAGCAGATGAATCAGGTGAAGGATATGGTATGGAATACATACATCCAGAACCAGATTATCGCTAAGGAAGCTAGCAAGTTGGGTCTCACTGTGACCGACGAAGAGCTTCAGGACATCTTGAAGACAGGTACTAACCCTATGCTTCAGCAGACTCCTTTCGTTAATCAGCAGACAGGTCGTTTCGATGCATCTTCTCTCCAGAAGTTCTTGGCAGACTACAAGGCACAGAAGGCTAACCCATCTGCTAACGCACAGATGATGGATCAGTATACCAAGATTTACAACTACTGGTCATTCATTGAGAAGACTCTCCGCCAGCAGACTTTGGCTCAGAAGTATCAGGCTCTTCTCGCCGGTTGCTTCCTGTCAAACCCTGTAGAGGCAAAGATGGCTTTCAAGGAGGAGAATGAAGAGAGCCAGATTCAGTTGGCTGCTTTCCCTTACTCTGACATCCAGGATGATAAGGTAAAGATTTCTGAAAGCGATCTGAAGGCTAAGTATGATGAGATCAAGGCACGCTTTAAACAGCCTGTTGAGAGCCGTGACATCAAGTTCGTTGATATCGAGGTTCAGGCTTCAAATGCAGACCGTGCTGCTCTTAACAAGGAGTTTGCAGGTTATCACTCACAGTTGGCTGCTGCTGCAGATCCTACAGAGGTTGTACGTAAGTCAGCTTCTACTGTAGCATATCTTGGTATTCCTGTTTCAAAGGATGCTTTCCCACGTGATATCGCTGCTCAGCTTGATTCTATGGCTGTAGGTTCAACTTCTGCTGTTAAGGCTAATGCCGGTGACAATACATTGAACATCGTTAAGTTGGTAGCTAAGCAGGAATTGCCAGATTCAGTACAGTATCGTGTTATCCAGGTTGCTGCTAACTCAGTAGCTGAGGCTAAGACTAAGGCAGATTCTATTCAGGGCGCTATTGCCGGTGGTGCTGATTTCGAGGCTATCGCTAAGAAGTATGGTCAGACTGGTGACAAGGCTTGGATGACTACCAAGCAGTATGAGTATGCCCAGTCTATGGATAAGGACAACAAGACATTCATCAATACATTGAATACTGCAGCAGTTAACTCTTTGAACCAGCTTCAGTTGGGTCAGGGATATGTAGTTCTTCAGGTTCTTGACCGCAAGGCAATGGTCAGCAAGTATACCGCTGCCGTTATTAAGAAGCCTATCGACTTCTCGCAGGGTACTTATCGTACAGCTTACAACAAGTTCTCTAGTTTCGTAAGTGCTAATCCAAAGTCAGAGGATCTCTTGAAGAATGCAGCTAAGGAAGGTTACAAGGTTCAGGACTTGAAGGATATTACAACTTCTGTTCACTATGTAGCAAACATCCATTCTACACGCGAGGCTTTGAAGTGGATCTTCGATAGCAAGGAGGGTGAGATTTCACCTCTCTATGAGTGTGGTGACAACAACCACCTGTTGGTTGTGGTTCTTGATAAGATTCATCATATCGGTTATCGTGATTTGAATGATGCAGTTGTCAAGGAGACTGTTAAGGCAGAGGTGCTCAAGGATAAGAAGGCTGAGATGATTGAGGCTAAGTTGAATGGTGTTAAGAACATCGCGGCTGCTAAGGCTAAGGGTGGTAAGGTTTCTTCTGTAAACCAGATTACTTTCGCTGCTCCTGTATTCATTGCAGCTACTGGCGCTAGCGAGCCAGCTCTCTCTGGTGCTGTTGCAGGTACTAAGAAGGGTGCTTTCTCTGCTCATGCTGTGAAGGGTAACGCTGGTGTTTATCTCTTCCAGGTTACTAACAAGACTAATCGTCCTGTTAAGTTCGATGACAAGACATACGAGCAGAAGTGCCGCCAGAAGGCTATGCAGTATGCAGGTAACTTCATGAACGAGCTTTATCTGAACGCTCATGTAGTAGATAACCGCTATTTGTTCTTCTAATTCAGACTAGTAAATTCATTCCAATAAAAAAGGTGTATTGCCAATGAGCAATACACCTTTTTTATTTATTGGGATATCTTTTATTGTATCTATTATGATATCTTTTGGAGAAATATCTTCTTTATCTGTTATCTGCGGCTCCACCAATGTTTCTTTTTAGGAGCTTCCTGCTGTTCACCGAACTTCTGTTTTAGTACTCTGCGATAACTGGTATGGTTGGTGATAATCTGATAAATCTCCCCCCAATCAGGCAAACCGCCGATACCTCGGTCGTCAATGAACCAGTCGGCTTTGAGCTTGCGGGAGAAGTGGTTATTGTTC
Source organism: Segatella copri (assembly GCA_021640525.1). Taxonomy (GTDB): domain Bacteria; phylum Bacteroidota; class Bacteroidia; order Bacteroidales; family Bacteroidaceae; genus Prevotella; species Prevotella copri_S. The sequence continues at coordinate 9,270 of JAJXBQ010000095.1, read as the reverse complement.
TCCAGACTCTCTTCAGGATAATCCTTGTTTACAGCCCAGAATTCAACTCCTCTTTCTCTACACCATTCTACTGCCTCGTCCAGGAGTTTTCCTTCGCGTACGCTCCATAGAATAAGCTTGTGGTGGTCTCTAATCAACATCTTTAATGTTTCTGTGGCGAAAGGTAGCTCTGTACCAATCTTCGGGTACTCGTGGGTTACGATTGTACCATCAAAATCTACTGCAATTGTTGCCATATAGTCTTAATGTTTTTAAAATCTAAAAGAGTCTTCCTATCTGGATAGAAAGACTCTTTTCTTTGTTGTATGTATGTTCTTGATTACTTCTTGATACTGTTGTCGTTGGCATTGCCATAGTGGCTGTTGCTATAGTTACCATAGCTGCCATACTGACCATAAGTTCCATATTTGCCATACTTGCCGTATGATCCATAAGAACCATAGTTGCCATATTTACCATATTTGCCGTACTTACCAACACCATAATAGAAGCTGTGCTTCTTCTTAGAGAGGTCGACGCCATTGAGTACTAAGCACATGTTAGGCAATTTATTCTCGGCTTTCAAACCATTGATCATGCCGAAACTAGCCTTTGGAGTATAATCTGCGCGGCAGACGTATACACAGAGATTAGCCAGACGTCCAAGCTGCAAACTATCGTTTACAAGACCTACAGGAGCCGTATCGAGGATAACATAGTCGTAATGTTCCTTCAACTGACTGATAATGTCGTCAAGGCTTGCTCTGGTTACTAACTCTCCTGGGTTAGGAGGAACAGGACCAGCCATAAGGAGGTCGAGTTTACTGTTGACACCCGAAGAGAGAATCTGTTTCTGAATGTCATCCCATGTATTATGGTCGTGTATAATCAGATTGGTGATACCATTATGGTGGTTGTCAATCTCGAAGAGCTCTGCCAGACGTGGCTTGCGGATATCCAGACCTACCATGATAACCTTCTTGCCCAACAAGGCGAGCGAGATACCGATATTGGATGCCACGAATGTTTTACCTTCACCTGATGTAGAAGAGGTAAACATCATCACCTTCTCACCTTCTTTCAGCATAAACTGAATATTGGTACGCAGGCCACGGAAAATCTCCTCCATCAGGTTGTTTACATTCTGGTGAACCACAATGTCAGCCTTTCCTTCCTTCTTGGCAGCGTCGCTTGCCACAGGAATATCGGCAATGACAGGTATCTGAGTGAGTTTCATCACGTCTTCATGTCCCTCAATCTTGTACTTGAAGAATTCTCTCAGGAAGAGGATGCCGGCAGGGATTGCAATACCCAGTACCAGTGCTATCAGCATAATGATAGGATTCTTAGGACTAACTTTTCCTTCCAATGAAGGAGCATCGATAACCTTACCCTTGTCTGCCGTTGCTGCTAGCGAAATGGAGTTTTCCTCACGTTTCTGAAGAAGCATCAGGTAAAGACCAGATTTTACTTCCTGCTGGCGACCAATCTGTGTAAGAACTCGCTCTTGCTCTGGCGAGTTACCTATCTGGTTGGCATACATGGCAGCTTGTTTGGCAATGCTGTTACGCTGGATTTCCATACCTAGCTTAGCTTGTCTCATGGCACGTTTGATAGATGTTGTGAGTGCATCCAACTGTGCGGTCAGAGGAGTTATTGTAGGAGAAGTCTCGCTGGCTGCATGCAAAGCGTTGTTGCGATCCAGGGCTATTTTGTTGTACTGGTTGATGAGTTCTGTTGAACTTTCATCAGTCAGACCTACGTTGGATGGGATAGGCTGATATCTGTTGCCAGGTTCGTTCATGTATTTGCCAAGCTCATTCAGAAGTTCAACCTGTGTGTTGGCCTCCTGGAGTTTCTGGGCGTATGTGTCTGAGTTAGCGATGGCAGCTGTTGCGTTGAGCTTCATCTCTACAACATTGTTACGCTTCTTGTAGCTTTCGAGCTGGCCTTCTGTATTGCCCAGTTCGTTGTTGATCTTCTCCAGACGCTGGTTGATGAACTGTTCTGTGCGGAAAGAAATTTCATTCTTGTCCTCGTTGGCCTGGCGGTTATAAACATTTACCAGAGTTCTCAGATAGTCGATGCTGCGCTGAGGATCTTCATCTTTCATCACCAGTTCGGCTATGGTTGTAGTCTTTGAAGTCTGGCTGACTGTCAGTGCTTTTGTATAGCCCTTAGCCGCCATTTCTGGTGACACGATAATCACCTTCAGGCTCTCACCATCTTTTAATGCGTATTTGCCGTTCTGAGTGAAGTGGAGGGTTCCTACACGTGTATTGATGCTTGCTGGCAGACCAGCTAAAGTCTTTTCAATCTTTACAGGATCCTTCTGATAGGAAAAGGCATCTACAGGTATGTAGTATGAACCTGTTACCTGATACTGGCTGCCAGTTTTCTCTATAAGAAGCTTGATAGGAGCATTCAGCTTCTTGAGATGAGCCAGGTCTAAGTCAACGCTGACTTCCTGCTCTTTATAGACTAACTGATCCCTGAAGGTTCCTTTATGGTAATAGTTCACGTAGCATTTCATGTCTACTACAGCCTGGTTAGCCAAGTCTTGAGCCGAAAGAATTTCAATCTCATTGTCTATACCGTTTGAGTTTGAAATAAAACCGAGGTTTGCAGCATTCTGAATCATGCTGTTACCCATTCCTCTGTTCTTTCTCTGGTCGTCATCCTTTATCAGTACCTTAGCGGTTGCCTGATATTGCGGTCTTGCATGGCGTATGTAGAGATATCCCAATCCCAAACATACAATGAGTGATAGAACGAACCATTTCCAGTTGAGGATAAGAGTAGAATAAATCAGCTGGAAGTCAATAGATGACTTCTCTTCCTGCTCTTGATCACGTCCCAAATCAAAGTTCTTTGTTTCTTCCATTATTTTATATTCTATTGTGTTTACACCTTTTTATATTCGTATAAGATAAATGATAGAATCTGTGCTATCTGCTTGCCGCTAGTTCTTTCAGATACTGTCCATAACCGTTTTTGAGCATCGGTTGGGCAAGTTTCAGCAACTGTTCTTTGTCAATCCATCCTTGTTTGAATGCGATTTCTTCCAGACATGCCACTTTCAGACCCTGTCTCTTTTCGATGACTTCTATAAAGGTACTGGCTTCCGAAAGGCTATCGTGGGTACCGGTGTCAAGCCAGGCAAAACCGCGCTGTAAGGTTCTTACCTTCAGAGTCTTTTCTTTCAGATAGTGCTGGTTTACTGTTGTTATTTCCAGCTCACCTCTTGCGCTAGGCTTGATGTTCTTAGCCACATGCACCACGCTGTTTGGATAGAAATAGAGTCCTACAACCGCATAGTTGCTCTTAGGCATTTCCGGTTTTTCTTCTATGCTCAGGCAGTTGCCGTTTTCATCAAACTCTGCCACACCATATCTTTCCGGATCGTTGACATAATAGCCAAATACGCTTGCCAGTCCTTCTTCTGCAGCTTTTACGCTTTCCTTGAGTAAACCCGTAAAACCGGCTCCATAGAAAATGTTGTCACCCAAAACCAAACAGGCAGTATCATTACCGATAAACTTCTCGCCAATGATGAAGGCTTGAGCCAGACCATCGGGTGAAGGCTGTTCTGCATATTCGAAGTGTACACCCAATTCGCTGCCGTCGCCTAACAGACGTTTGAAACCAGGCAAGTCGAATGGGGTAGATATAATCAAAATCTCCTTGATTCCTGCCAACATTAGCACGGAAACAGGGTAGTATATCATTGGCTTATCAAAAATTGGTATCAATTGCTTACTGATACCTTTGGTAATAGGGTAAAGTCTTGTACCCGAACCTCCCGCTAATACGATTCCTTTCATATCTTCTCTATTTCTAATATAATAAAGTTGAATAGTCTTATCTTAAAAACGCGGCAAAGTTACTAAAAAAAGTTGAATGAGTGAAATCATAAGCCATAAAAATGCATTTTTTGATAAAAAAAGCACCTTTTTATATAAAAAACGTCGCTTTGATTTGGGTATTTACTGATTTTATTGTATTTTTGCAGAACAATTTAAATAGATATAGAAAATAAAATAATAAAGGAATGGGAATTTTTGCTAAACTATTCGGTCGTAAAGACGACGATAAAAAGGTAGGTGGAATGGAAGATTACATGACTTTGGTCCGTGTATACTTTCAGGCTGCACTTGCTTCTCAGTTAGGTATCACCAATTTGGCCATGTTGCCAGACTTGCGTGTCTTCAAGACAAGTCTGCATGTTCCGACGGTCAACAATCGCCTGGGTATTGGCGAGAAGGCACAGGTGAAGAAAATGATGAAGAATATCTATGATACGGATGATGCCTTCTTCAAGGAAATAGATTCCAGTATCCGTAAGAACTGCCACAAACTGCAGGATGTCAATGTATATCTTATACAGTTCCAGAACTTTACGCAGGATCTGATGATGCTGATGGGTAATCTGATGAAGTTTAAGCTCCGTTTGCCTAGCTTCATGAAAAATTCACTTTACAAGCTGACTGCTAAAACTGTAGAAGATATCTTCACTAAGAATGATTTCTCTGACGCCAGTGTGCTGAAAACCGTGCTTCAGTTACGCCAGTACAACAAGCGTTTGGCATTCAGCCAGCAATGGGTAACCGACTTTACCTTCCAGGTATTGATGCTTGCCAAAAAAGAGCCACGTCCATCAGATGAAGACGTAGAAAAGGCAAAGCAGAAGATGGGAAAGTAATAAATGTTGCGCCCAAAATGAAAAAAAATAGCAGAATATTTGTTTTATTCAAATAATTCTCTTAAATTTGTAGCCAAAAATAATAGTCATGAGTGCAAATGAGAAAACAATTAATACGTTTGCCACAAGAGTAAGGCAGATGATTCTCAAGTTTGACGAGGTCAAGCAGGAGAATGCTGAACTCTATGCGATGGTGGATGAGCGCGATGCCAAAATCAAGGCATTGGAGGAAAAGTTGGCTCAAGCGCAGAGTGATTACGACAGCTTGAAGATGGCGAAGATGATGACGATTTCTGACAATGATATGGAAGCTACTCAGAAGCGCATCGCCAAGCTCATAAGAGATGTCAATAAGTGTATCACACTATTGGGTGAAAAGTAAAAATCGGAACGATGGCAGAACAAGAACAAGATAAATTACTCATACGATTACACGTCTATGATACAGATCTTTCGGTAAGAATACCTAGGGAAGACGAGGAGTATTATCGTAAATCAGCTAAGCTGATAGATGATATTGTAAACTCATATACCAAGATTTTCAAAGGCAGAAAGAGCGATAAGGAAATCCTGTATATGGCGCTCATTGATGTGGCATTGAGATATGAGAAGGAATCGGATCGGAATGATACGAAACCTTATGATGATATTCTTGAGAAGCTTACCTCCGAGATTGAAGACGCTTTGAAATAAGAATATTAATAAACATATATATAATATAATGATAGTAACTATTATAGCAGCCTTGGTGGCGCTTGTTATCGGCGGTGCTGCTGGGTATTTCATTTTCCGTTATGTCATTAAGGGAAAATATAATGAAATGATAGAAGCTGCCAACAAAGAGGCAGAAGTAGTAAAAGAGAAGAAGCTTTTGGAAGTGAAGGAGAAATTCCTCAACAAGAAGGCGGAACTCGAAAAAGAAGTGCAGCAGCGTAATTCTCGCATCCAGCAGAATGAGAATAAGCTGAAACAGCGCGAGATTTCTCTCAATCAGCGTCAAGAAGACCTCGGTCGACGCAAGATGGAGATTGATCAGTATCAGCAGCGTGTTGACAACGAGAAGAAACTCTTGTCTGTCAAGCAGCAGGAACTTGATAAGATGCAGAAACAGGAGCAGGCTAAACTGGAAGAACTTTCTGGTCTGAGTGCTGAAGAGGCTAAGCAGAGATTGATTGAGAGTCTGAAAGATCAGGCTAAACTCGATGCTGCAAGCTATGTGAACGAAATTATGGATGATGCCAAACTCAATGCTAACCAGCAGGCTAAGAAGATTGTGATTCAGACAATCCAGCGTGTTGCTACTGAAACAGCTATTGAGAACTCTGTCAGCGTTTTCCATATCGATAATGATGAGGTGAAGGGACGTATTATCGGTCGTGAAGGCCGTAACATCCGTGCCTTGGAAGCTGCAACTGGTGTAGAAATCGTAGTGGATGATACTCCAGAGGCAATCGTTATCTCAGCCTTCGACCCTGTTCGTCGTGAGGTTTGCCGTCTGGCTCTCCATCAGTTGGTTGCTGATGGCCGTATCCACCCAGCCCGTATTGAGGAGGTGGTAGCCAAGGTGAAGAAGCAGTTGGATAATGAAATTATCGAAACTGGTAAGCGTACAGCTATCGACCTCGGTATTCATGGTCTGCACCCAGAGTTGATTCGTATCATCGGTAAGATGAAGTACCGTTCTTCTTATGGTCAGAACCTCTTGCAGCATGCCCGTGAAACCGCTAACCTCTGTGCGGTTATGGCTTCTGAATTGGGATTGAATCCTAAGAAGGCTAAGCGTGCCGGTCTTTTGCACGATATTGGTAAGGTGCCTGATGAGGAGAGTGAATTGCCACACGCATTGTATGGTGCCAAGATTGCTGAGAAGTATAAGGAAAAACCTGATATCTGCAATGCCATCGGTGCTCACCATGATGAGATGGAGATGAACACATTATTGGCTCCTATCGTACAGGTTTGTGATGCTATCTCTGGTGCCCGTCCTGGTGCCCGTCGTGAGATTGTAGAGGCTTATATCAAGCGTTTGAACGATCTTGAAGCTATCGCCATGAGTTATCCTGGCGTAACCAAGACTTACGCTATCCAGGCAGGTCGTGAACTCCGTGTCATCGTGGGTGCGGATAAGATGAACGATGAAGAGAGCATCAAGCTTTCTGATGAAATCGCAACCAAGATTCAGAATGAGATGACTTATCCTGGTCAGGTTAAGATTACTGTAATTCGTGAGACCCGTAGTGTAGCTTACGCTAAGTAAGATAGAATTATATTTGAAGTTTAAATTGTCGTTTCTCTTCTGCAAGGTAGAGAGATGTATCTTGATAAAGCCGTACTCTGTTTATAGGGTGCGGCTTTTCTTTTCCCTTTTCAGAATATGATGAAAGCAGAACAGAAAGTATTAAAGCGATTCAATAAAGGATGTGTTGACTATTATCTTTTGGAGGATGGGGACCGTATTCTCATTGCCTTGAGTGGAGGCAAGGATTCATTGGAACTTGTCCGTTTGCTGGCTCAGCGTGCCCGTATCTATAAGCCGCATATCGAAGTGGAGGCGGCCCATATCATCATGGATAACATTCCTTACGAGACCGACCGTTCTTATTTGCAGGATTTCTGTGCAGAGAATGGCATCAAGCTCCATATCCTTCATAGTTCGTTTGATGAATCCACCGATCCCCGTAAGACCCGTTGCTTCCTTTGTGCCTGGAACCGCCGCAAGACGCTCTTCGAGTTTGCTGTAAGCCACGGGTTCAATAAGATAGCCTTGGGCCATCACATGGATGATATACTCGTTACCCTGCTGATGAATATCACCTTCGAGGGTTCTCATTCCACCATGCAGCCCAGCTTATCATTAAAGCATTATCCGCTCACCATCATCCGTCCCCTCTGTCTGGTGCATGAGGCGGATATCCGTCAGGTGGCAGAAGAGTTGCATTTCACTAAGCAGAAGGCGTTGTGTCCTTACGAAGAGACTACCCGCCGTTCGGATATGCAAGCCGTCTTCCAGCAGTTGGAGCAGTTGAACCCCGAAGCCCGCTACAGTCTTTGGCGCTCCGTTTTTATGGTATAAAATATAGTAGAAAAAGCAATAAAAAACGAAAGTAGTTTCATGGGCGCATGAAACTACTTTCGTTAGTCAATGTAATAGGCTTCATTTGCCATCGAAGCCTATTGTATTTGTTCCTGGGGTAGATCTAGTAAATGGCAGTTACTAATTTTGGGGAGCTGCCCAGAAACGTGAAGCATCTGTTGTCAGTACTGAATGGTCGGGAAGTTCAAAACCTTTGAATCCAGAAGGAACAAGCACGATATGACGATTCTTGTTTCGATAAGCAGGATTATTATCTTCGCGACCATAGCCTGTTGTCTCCCAAGTATCAAACCAGTATAAGTTTTTTGCCCAATATGCCCTGTAATAAACAAAATCATTATCTGAATTCAAGAGAGGACGGTAAACGATTTCTCTGCCGTCAATATATCGCTCACGCATTTCTGTAAGAGAAAGTGGAGTGCCTTTTTCATCTTCTGCCCATGCTTTCATATCCGAGTCTAGCATAGCCCATTTCTGTAATTCTGGCAGCCACACCAGGTTAACAACATGGCAGTCGGAATCCTCGGAATCTGCGGGATGACAAGTTACAAAGCGGTTTACAATACCCTCAGACAGCAATAGTTCGTGTAAGAGGATGGAGTGTAATCGACAGTTGAATGCAGGCTCTATCGATCGAGTGTATTTCCAGAGATCTATAGCATTACGTCTCTTTGGATTAATCTTTTGATTGGCATGAGGAATGTTTTCCGCTACAAAACGTGCCAGTGAAATGGCCTTGTCCCATGTTGGCATTGTGGAAGATACAACTGTATCGAGTTTGAAATATTCACGGATTTTTTGTGATTGGACAGAATCTTTCTGATATGCAAAATTATAGGACGTAGTATCTGGTACATATTTGCCAGCGTCTTTTAATTTTTCTACCATTTCATTCTTCAGCGAATTGCAAAGATAAGCTTCCACTTGTTTATTGAAAACAAAGCGTGCCAACAGTAATGTTGCTACCGCTATGAGCAGGATTCCCAAGATGCTCCAGCCTACCAACTTGATTTTTTTCTTCATTTTTTTATTCTATTAGTTAGTTCATTTTTTCTATCTGTTCCTGGGTTAGTCCGGAATACTTCTTGATTAGATTGATGTCAACACCATCGGCAAGCCTGTTCTTGGCAATTTCCAAGGCTTTCTCATTCTTACCTTCTTGCTTCGCCGTATCAATAGAGTTTTTGATATCACGATATGCCATCTTACTTGCCTCCTACGTGCTCTGGATTCAGATACGACACGTCCTTCACAACCTGTCTGCCATTAAACAAGCTGTTGAGGAAGCAAATGAGCAAATCCTTGTTCATTGCTGTTCCAAAAATTCGCTTGAAGCCGAAGTCGGTCAGCAAGCTGATGTATCTTTCTTCTACCTGTTTCATACGCCATTCGTTTAGTTCAACATCTAGTTTCACTGCAAAATTACGCTTTTTTTTTCCAAAAATTCTGCTAAAATCTTCTGAATAGCTTAAAATGAGCGATTTATGAGTGTCTT
>JAJXBQ010000364.1:0-1929 GCA_021640525.1 Segatella copri | reverse complement strand
TATCAGGCTTGTCTTCCAAACTATTAAGGTGATTATTACAGAAAGATGATTTCGGTTATATAATTAAAAAATCTAAAAAAACAAATGAGTACAAATTTGAAAAGAAGGAATATTCCTTTTTCGCCTCCAGACATGACAGAGGCAGAGGTTAATGAAGTTTGTGATGCAATCCTTTCAGGTTGGATTACGACTGGGCCTCGTACTAAGAAGCTTGAGAAGCTCGTTGCCCATTATGTGGGTGTGAATGATAGTTTGGAAGTGCAGAATCCGAATTGTGTGTGCTTGAACTCACAGACAGCTTGTGCGGAGATGGCGCTTCGTCTGCTGGGCATCGGTAAGGGAGACGAGGTGATAGTGCCGGCATATACTTATACAGCAAGTGCATCGATTGTGGATCATGTGGGTGCGAAGGTCGTGTTTGTGGATGTGCAGAAAGATTGCCTTGAGATGAACTATGAGGCGGTGGAGGCTGTAGTCACGGAGCGCACGAAGGCGATTATCCCTGTGGATTTAGGCGGTATTCCTTGCGACTATGACCGTCTGATGGCGATTGTGGAGCGTAAGAAGGGGTTGTTCGTGCCAAAGACTGACCTGCAGAGGATGATCGGTCGTGTGGCTATCTGTTCGGATTGCGCGCACTCGTTCGGTGGCTATAGGATGAAGGATGGTAAGAAGGTGATGTGTGGCGTGATGGCAGACTTCTCGTCTTTCAGCTTCCATGCCGTTAAGAACTTCACTACTGCTGAAGGTGGGGCTTTGACTTGGAACTTGCCTTTTGGCGAGGAACTGGTTCAGGTGGAACTCGATAGAAATCCAGAGTATACGTTCAGCGCGTTGCCTGAGAAGGAGGGCGAAACATGGAATGCGAACCTGTACCGTAAGACGCAGTTACTTTCGCTTCATGGTCAGAACAAGGATGCGTTGGCGAAAACGAAGATGGGTGCTTGGGAGTACGACATTGTGGGTCCATGGTTTAAGTGCAACATGACTGATGTGGTGGCTGCATTGGGTTTGATCCAGTTCGAGCGTTATCCTGAGATGCTTGCTAAACGCAAGGAAATGATTGAGAGGATGAATACTGCATTTGCCGATCTCAATGTTGCAGTTCTGAACCACTATGGCGAGAACCACTGTTCGAGCGGTCACCTCTACATTGTTCGTCTTCTTGGTAAGACTCGTGAGCAGACAAACGAGGTGATCAAGAGGATGGCAGAGCGTGGCATTGCAACTAATGTTCACTATAAGCCTCTCCCAATGATGACTGCTTATAAGAAGATGGGCTTCGACATCAAGGATTTCCCGAATGCCTACCACATGTTCGAGAACGAAATCACCCTTCCTCTGAACACCAAGATGTCAACGGAGGATGTTGACTATGTCATTGAGAACTTTGTGGAGATTGTAGGATTATTGTAGGGATATTTCGGTGTTATGCCAATAATCAAGAAACTTGTAAGAGGTGTGTGCTAATTCTGTGTATACTCCTCTGACCACAAAAGACAGACTGCAGTTGCTTTAGTACAAAATAATTATGAGTTGTAATAAATATTTATACACCTTTCTTTGCGAGTTCTGCAATAATCTTCATCAATGAGCGAATAGCTCCTAGATGCGGATTACCTTTAGGTTCATCGAGAATAAATGCAGAGGCTAAAGAGAATCCACGTTTACGTCAGAACTTCGATTAGCGTACTTCACCTGCTGATACCAGCTAGCGAATGCTTAACGCGTTACTTCCGGGTACAGTTGTGCCCATTCATCAGCATAAAGATACTGCCGAAACTGTAATCTGTCTGTGCGGTAAGTTGGACGAAGTAATTTATGAGGAAGTTGTTTCGTATGAGAATGATACGGATGATTTTCAGAAGGGGATGAATGTACAAGATGTAGCTCGTAAGGTTGAGTATCGAGAAGTACAGCGTATCCATC
>JAJXBQ010000363.1:0-1943 GCA_021640525.1 Segatella copri | reverse complement strand
TATAGAAAGCCTTGATTTAAACCATGCAGTTATAGTGAATAAACCGACGGTGGGCAAAATGAGCTATCTTTTAGGAATAAATTCCCTAGATATCAAGAGTGTCGTTTTCGATAAGAGTTTCAAAACATACGCTCCAACATCATTGAATAGTTTCTTTGGGGGGTTATCAAACTTGAAAACAATTAAAGACTTGAAGTACTTGAACACAGAGCAGGTGACAGATATGAGTTACATGTTCTTTGACTGCGCTCTCACTTCGCTCGACCTCTCGAATTTCAATACAGCGAAGGTGAGGGATATGAGTCACATGTTCTATCGCTGTTCAGCTCTCACTTCGCTCGACCTCTCGAATTTCAATACAGCGATTGTGACAAATATGAGTAACATGTTCTATGGCTGCTCAGTTCTCTCTTCGCTCGACCTCTCGAATTTCAATACAGCGATTGTGAGTAATATGCGAGATATGTTTTTTGACTGCTCAGCTCTCTCTTCGCTCGACCTCTCTAATTTCTATACAAAGAAGGTGGAAAATATGGGCGGTATGTTCGCTGGCTGCTCAGCTCTTACAACCATCTACGCCAGCGATAAGTTTGTTACGAGCAAGGTACAATCGGGTGAAGGTATGTTCGCAATTTGTAAGAATCTCAAAGGCACAATATTAGAGTATAATAACAGCAAGACAGACCACACCTACGCCAACTACGGCAAGAATGGTTATTTTACTCCAGTATTTGAGTATGCCGAGTTTAACGAAGGTACAGGAACGCTTACATTCAGACGCGGCCTTTCCAAGCCCGAAAGAGCTTATGCGCTTAATCTGGAAGCATCCGAACCGGGGTGGTGGTCTACGCATAGATATGAAATCAAGAAAGTGGTCTTCGATGCTTCGTTTGCTAACGCAAGACCAACGAGCTGTTATAAGTGGTTCCATCATTGCACTAATCTGGCCACAATAGAGGGCATCGAGAATCTTAACACCGAGAATGTGACGAATATGCACGGTATGTTCTTTTACTGTCAAAATCTCTCTTCGCTCGACCTCACTAATTTCAATACAGGGAATGTGACAAATATGTTCAACATGTTCTCTAACTGTCAAAATCTCTCTTCGCTCGACCTCACTAGCTTCAACACTGCGAATGTGACGTTTATGGATTATATGTTCGATGGCTGCTCTACTCTCACAACCATCTACGCCAGCGAAAAGTTTGTAACGGACCAGGTCAATGGTGGTGATATGTTCAATGAATGCAGAAGCCTCAAAGACTATAGCTTTAGCAAGAGAGACTCCAAATATGCCAACTATAAAACCGGCTATTTCAGCAAGCTGGTAGGCAAGAATGGCGGTGATAAGATAGGAGCAGCGGGAGAAACTCTTGCTACGGATAATCTCGTTCTTGACGATGGCAAGGACTTCGTGGCTTACGAGCCGTTCGCAGCCAAGGCTGCATCTTACAGCCGCACTGTAGAAGGTACTACCTGGGCAACGCTCTGCCTGCCTTTCGAGGTATCTCTCGATGGTCAGAACTTCCGTGCCTTCAAACTCCTTTCGGCTGATGAGGGTACAGAAACCGTAGAACTCGAAGAGATAGAGACAAGCATCGAGGCTGGTACTCCTGTTATTATCAAGATGAAGGATGGAGAAACAAAGCTCGACTTTACTGTAGCCAACAAGGAGATTACAAATGAAGTAAAGCCAGTTGAAACAGCTAATGGCAACTATCAGCTTCAGGGACTCTATACCCAAAAGATGTTCAGCAAGGATGCTGATAACAACTGCTACATCGTGAAGGGCGACAAGCTGATGAACCCAGCCAAGCTGTTGGGTACAGCAACAGAGTTTGTGGGCAGCAAGCCTTTCCGTGCTTACATGGTAGATAACTCATCAGCTCCTGCAGCTGGTGCCAGAATGTTCAGCATCAGCGTCGGCGGCAGCACCACAG
>JAJXBQ010000094.1:0-12002 GCA_021640525.1 Segatella copri | reverse complement strand
CAAAAATACTAAAAATTATTTAAATTACCAAGCTTTTTTGCTAAAAAATCATACGTTTTCGCAAAAAAAATGGGTTTTTCTCTTAAAATTGTTTGCAAAATAACCAGCAATGAGCAAAACGTAAGGCTTTTTTGCTCATTACTGGCTATTTGCGCAGTTTTTCTGCTTATCGGATGATAAAAGAAACGGCTTATCGGATGATGACAGAAACTGAAACCTGAACCGGCTCTTCTATCTGCTTCTTCCAGGCTTTCAACCACTCATACCACTCCTTCTCGCCCTTGAAACCATAGGTTTCGTTGGCACTGGTATAAGCAAGCTTATAACTGAGCTGGTTGCCTGCAGGTTTCACCACCTGAGTATAGCAATCCTTATTGGCTGGCTGCTGACTTACCAGGGCTGACTGTGGCACATAAATGCCCAAGCCTACGGTCTCCAGCTTGTGCTTTCCATCGTCCTTGCCTGTTGGCCAGTCGCTGCCGTAACAGCCTCGCAATCCCTTGCCATCAGCAAATTCGCTGGAACCCTTTACGTTGATGAGCCCTGTAGCAAACTGATAATCAGAAACATCCTTGTTGAAGAATACATCTACATCGAAATCGCGATGACCGGCATAGATGGTGTAACGGATGGTGGCATTGACAGGCTGCAAGCCCGGAGCCGGAACCCAACCCTTATCCACTACCTCGACGATGGCACGGAGCGGACCTTCTGAAATGACGCGCTGCTCCTGGTATTTCACGTTGTTGAACAGCACCTGGTCTTTACCGTCCCAGCCACGGAGCGCACCCAGCCCGTAGGTATTGCCTACCCAGAGACAATCATCGCCCGAACCAGCCTGAATCTGCTCTTCTGAAGGATAGAACTGCGTATCCTGAACCACCAGTCCCTTGTTGATTTTGCCATAAAGGTCGATGGTCTGACGATGGTCGAAATAAACACGCATGGCAATCAGTTCACTTTCGAAGCAGATGCCATGAGAATGGACGTAGTGATAAGGGTCCTTGGTTTTCTTATCAAACGAGATGCTGCGCAGATAAATATCCTGCCTGTTCTTAGCCAGCTTCCTGTTTTTGCTAGGCAGACAGAGTTCGGCAAAGGTACGAGCCGGATACTGTGCCTGCTCACCCTCACGATAGAGATGCACCTGATAGGTCTTGGTTTCTTTCTTGCCCAAATCGGCAAGGAAACAGAGTTCATCGTTGGTACAATCGCGGTTGGTGTCGTCGAGCTGTGAAGGAATCTCCCTACCGTCAACGGTTACTACAGCGCGCTGAATGTCGCCGATAGCTCCCAACTTGCTGAGATCTACCACCACCGGAGCATCGGTTCTTGCTACCTTGGAAGGATTGGAAACCGACACCTGGAAATTAGCCTGCGCCTGGGCTGACAGAACCATCAGCGAAACCAGCGCCATCATCATTTGTTTTTTCTTCATAGATTTTATTTTTAAGTTTGTTTATGAATAGTCTACAACTGCGAGAAGAGTTTCTTGCCCTTGGCGTAATATTGCCAGATGATAGAGAGATTGTAAACCTGCGGAATCTCCTCTTTCACCCTACCCGTCTGTATCTTTCTGCGATCTTCGTCAAACTCATGTTTCCATGCCTTGAAAGCCCTGCGCGCCTTGAAGATAGCCTTGAAGTCACCCCAGTTGCGATTCAGAACCAATGTCTCGAAAGCAGCAAGATAATCCAGGAATCTGCGCATACGCATTACATGAGTCAACTCCGTATCACTCAGATTCTTATAAAGCATGGTTAAATTATTTCTGAAATTCAGATAAGTCTTCATCGGATTGCTTTTCGGCAGGGTTCCACCACCCACATGATAAACCTCACTCTCAGGAATGCAGTAGATTTTTCTGCCCATCAGACGCAAGCGCCAGCAAAGATCTATCTCTTCATTATGGGCAAAGAAGCGGCCGTCTAAACCGCCGGCAGTCCAATAATCCTTTGAGCGGATCATCATACAGGCACCCGTAGCCCACAAGATTTCCTGCTGGTAATCATACTGCCCATTATCGCGCTCTACCGTATCAAAGATGCGGCCGCGACAGAACGGATAGCCGTATTTGTCGAGGAATCCGCCGCAAGCGCCAGCATACTCAAAACTGTCCTTATCGTATTCCGCAAGCAGCTTAGGCTGACAGGCAGCCACCTGCTGATGCGAATCCATAAACTCAATGAGCGGTGTAAGCCAATGATGCGAAACCTCCACATCGCTATTCAGGAGCACGTAATACTCTGCATCTATCTGCTTCAAGGCACGGTTATAGCCTTCAGCAAAGCCGAAATTCTGCTCCAGCACAATGGTCTTCACCTGAGGAAACTGAGTCTCCAGAAGGTGCATCGAACCATCAGAAGAAGAATTGTCTGCCACCCAGATTTCAGCATCCTGACGGGAATATTCGATGACATTCGGAAGATACTTTGCCAGCATCTTCTGTCCATTCCAGTTTAATATAACGATTGCTACTTTTGCCATATTTATTG
This sequence comes from Segatella copri, assembly GCA_021640525.1. GTDB lineage: Bacteria > Bacteroidota > Bacteroidia > Bacteroidales > Bacteroidaceae > Prevotella > Prevotella copri_S. Next base: position 9,507 of record JAJXBQ010000094.1, on the reverse strand, counting down.
TAAACTCTTTAATCTGTTATTCAGGAGATTGGTAAACTCATAGTTCTTGAGTCCCCATTTGGGAGCAACCAGCAGTTCTTTGGGCGACTGACTGACGAAGCGCTCCAGCACCAAATCCTTTCTGAGCAGACGGATGTATTTCACGATAACATCAATATATTCCTCTACCGTGTAAACATGGAAGGGGTGCTCAGCATATTCCTGTGCCAGCCGGGTGCCCCTGATAATCTGCATCTGATGAATCTTGAGAATATCAAGCGGCAAGGAAGAGATGAGAGGAGCCTGACGCAGACTTTCTTCCGCATCTTCTCCCGGCAAACCGATGATGATGTGGCCGCCCGTAAGGATTCCCCTGGCATGAGTACGCTCTACTGCACTACGGCAACAGGCAAAATCATGTCCGCGGTTGATGCGTTTCAAGGTTTCATCATTGGCACTCTCAATGCCATATTCCACCAGCACGAAGGTTCGGCGGTTCAGTTCTTCCAGATAATCGAGCAATTCATCGCTCACACAATCCGGACGGGTTCCGATAACGATTCCCACCACATCTTCCACCTCAAGAGCCTCTTCATACATCTGCCTCAGTTGCTCCACCCTGGCGTATGTATTGGTATAAGCCTGGAAATAAGCCAGATATTTCATATCAGGATACTTCCTGCTGAAGAAAGCCTTTCCCTCCTCCAGCTGTTCAGTAATCGACTTTTTCCGGTCGCAATAGCTCGGATTGAAGGTGCGGTTGTCGCAATACGTACATCCGCCACTCGAAATCCTCCCATCTCTGTTAGGACAGGAGAATCCCGCGTCTATCGAAATCTTCTGAACACGGAAATCAGGAAACTGCTTCCGGATCCATGTTCCAAAATCGTTGTAATACATTGGACTTTGAACTTTATGATTAGCCCTATTAACTATAAACTATTAACTATCAACTAAAGAAGCTCTGCCTTCAGCGCCGTCTTATCGTGATTGAAATCACCCAGGCGAACCTTGATAAGCTGGTTGTCGTATTCTTCCTTGGCGAGAGCCGGCGAAAGTTCTACGCGGATATAGTTCTTGGTGAATCCATGCATTGCCTTGCCTCTTGGCGCCTTCTCGAAGAGAACCTCAGCCTCAGTACCGATGTATTGAGCATAGAATTCCTGCGTCTTCTGATCGCTCAACTCCAACAGTCGCTTGGAGCGCTTCTTCTTCTCCTTCTCGTCAACCACATACGGAATCTTCAAGGCAGCCGTGCCCGGACGCTCAGAATAAGGGAAGACGTGAAGCTGGGTAACAGGCAGACTCTTCAGGAACTCATAGCATTCTTCAAAACACTCCGGAGTTTCGCCGCGACAGCCCACCATCACATCAACACCGATAAACGCATCAGGCATCTTCTCCTTGATAAGATTCACCTTGTGGGCAAAGAGCGCCTTGTCGTAACGGCGGTGCATCAGCTTGAGCACCTCATCGCTTCCGCTCTGCAGAGGAATGTGGAAATGAGGCATAAAGGCACGGCTCTGGGCACAATACTCTATGAGATCATCATCACAGAGATCAGGCTCCAGACTCGAGATGCGGTAACGCTTGATTCCTTCTACCTGATCCATCGCCTTGACAAGGTCGATGAATCGCTCGTGGGTAGTCTGACCGAAATCACCGATATTCACACCGGTAATGACGATTTCCTTACCGCCTTCAGCAGCCGCCTGCTCACATTGAGCCACAAGCGACTGGATGCTCGGGTTGCGCGAATTGCCTCGGGCAAATGGAATGGTGCAATAGGTGCAATAATAATTGCAGCCGTCCTGCACCTTCAGGAAATAACGGGTACGGTTGCCACGCGAGCAAGAAGGCTGGAAGGTCTTGATTTCCTTCGTCTTCACGCTATAATGCTGATGAAGAGCCGCAGCATCGCCGTTCTGAGGAGCCAGAGCAGTCAATCCGTTTTCCTGGGCAAACTTCTGCGCCCATGCATCGCTGAGATATTGAATCAAGTTCGCCTTCTCGTTAGCACCCAACACGAGGTCTACACCCTCTATCTTGCTGACATTCTCAGATTCGAGCTGCGCATAACAGCCCGTCACGATAACGAATGCGCCCGGATTGTTTCTCACCATCCGGTGGATAGCCTGACGGCATTTATGATCGGCAACTTCTGTTACCGAGCAGGTGTTAATCAGACAAATATCAGCTTTCTCCCCCTTTTTAGCAGTAATGACGCCCATATCTTCGAGCATTTTGCCAAAAGTGGAAGTTTCAGAGAAGTTGAGTTTGCAGCCTAGCGTATAGTAAGCTGCCTTTTTACCTTGGAAGGCACTTGAATCTATCATATATTTATCTTTTTCTTTGGTTTCTTTTAAGCTTTTGCCCTTACAGGGCGCATTGATGATTGCTTTCATCCCCAGGGTATTGCCCTGGGCTAGGAGCTTCTGCCCCTTCAGGGCGTTCTCCCCCAAAAAGACCTTAAGGTCTATAAAACGAAAAAAGCCGCTAGACCGAAGTCCAGCGGTTGTTTCTCTCATTTTTCGTTCGCAAGTAATTTCAAATTACTTAGCAGAATCTGCAGCAGTTGTATCAGCAGCAGTTGTGTCAGCAGCAGTTGTATCTACCTGAGCTGTGTCAGAATCAGCAGAAGCTGTGTTCTGAGCTGTTTTGTTACCACATGATGCGAAAGAGATAGCTGCGATAGCTACGAACATAAAAACTAATTTCTTCATTTTCTTTGCTTTTTTAAAATCTGTAAAACAATCATTTGTTCTTTTGAACGATGCAAAGGTAAGCATTTTTTTGATACGTTGTTCTTTTTTTTGCGACTTTTTTTTAGGTGATTTTGTAACAAAATTACAAATCGCTATAAATCAGCTACTTACAAAGTGCTAACAAAGGTTAAAGTTTTTGGTGTGCTCGGAAACAGCCTATTTTTAACACTTTTCGGTGTTTTTTAGCGTAACAAGGGTGCGCGCCAACACCTCTTCAGAGCAGCACTATATACATATAATAAGGTACGCGCGCGAGGGAAAGAACAGAAGTTTTTCCCAAGAAATCGTCCCCAAAAACTTTGATTGCCGAGATTTTTTTCGTAACTTTGCACTCAAAACAAAGAAACAAACAGACAGAAAATGATACAGCTAAAAGAAAATCAGGGCATTCCCCGCAGCATTCTCCTGATGATGGCTATCGTCGCAGGACTCACCGTAGCCAACTGCTACTACAATCAGCCGCTTCTCGAACTCATCCGCCACGACCTGGATATTACCGAGCAGAAGGCTAACCTCATCACCGTCATTACCCAGATAGGTTATGCGCTGGGCTTATTCTTCCTCATCCCCTTGGGCGACATGCTTTCGCGCAAGAAACTCATCCTTGTCAATATGACCATTGCTGCATTGATGGCAATCGTGATGGCTGCAGCGCAAAACGTTTGGATGCTCTGGGGAGCTTCACTGCTGATTGGCGCCTGTTCGGTGATTCCGCAGTTCTTCATTCCGATAGCCGGACAGTTTTCGGAACCCAAGAACAAGAGCAGGAATATGGGCATTGTACTCTCCGGACTGCTGACGGGCATTCTTGCCTCACGAGTAATCAGCGGTTACATCGGCGAATGGCTGGGATGGCGGGAGATGTTTATCATAGCTGCTTTCGTGATGGTGTTTTGCATGGGAATCATGCTGCTGATGATGCCTGAAATGAAGCGCAACTATGTAGGAACCTACAGAGGACTGATGACCACGATAGCAGAAATTTTCTTTTTCCATTCTTCTATCCGCATCTATTCCACCCGTGCAGCCTTCGGGTTCGGCAGTATGATGGCAATATGGTCTTGTCTGGCGTTCCACCTGGCGCAGCCACCTTTCAGCGCAGGAAGTGATATGGTAGGAATGCTCGGACTTTGCGGAATCATGGGAGCCGTTGCTGCCAGTGGTGTGGGAAAACTGATTCCTAGGTTTGGCATTCGAAAATTCAATCTGTTCGGAGCAGGAATGCAGATCATCGCCTGGGCAATAGCCTTGCTTTTCGGCGACACTTACGCCGGACTCATCGCAGCCATCATCCTGGTTGACATCGGTCTGCAATGTCAGCAGCTCAGCAATCAGAGTGGTTGTCTGCAGGAGGTTCCGCAGGCTTCCAACCGCGCCAACACCATCTTCATGACCAGCTATTTCATCGGTGGTTCGCTAGGTACTTTCTGTGCCGGTTACGTCTGGACGCAAGCCGACTGGCTCGGTGTCTGCATCGTAGGAATCGCCTTTGCCATGATTTCTCTGCTTATCACGCTAAACTGCAAGAAATAAACATATAAAAGAAAAGAGATTATATTCCCGACTTACAGGAACATAATCTCTTTTCTTATTTTGATAGAGACTGAAGCTGGCATTTCTGCCGAAGCTTCAACTACATCTTTTCATCTCCGTACATTTCCGTCCACCAGGAAGCATCATCCTGAAGCCACTTGGCAAACCAGGCAAAGATGGTGTTCTGCCATTTCAGTCGCTTCTCGTAGTCGATGATGTGATGATCCTGGCCATCTACCAATACCATCGCCGTAGGACGGCCAAGGAGTTTCAGCGCTGTATAGAGCTGGATACTCTCGCCCACAGGCACATTATTATCTGCCGTGCCGTGAACAAACAGCAGCGGAGTATGAATCTTGTCGGCATTATAAAGCGGACTCTGATCTACAAAGAGATGCTTGTTGGTCCAAGGATATTCGTTCGCCATAGAAACTTCGCTGTAGCTGTAGCCCCAATAGCCCTCACCCCAATAGCTGGTGTGGTCGCTGATGCCTGCATGCGAGATGGCAGCTGCAAAGAGGTCGGTCTTGGTCTGAAGATACTGAGTCATGAATCCGCCGTAGCTGGCGCCGATGCAGCCAATCTTCTTACGGTTTACGAAAGCATGCTCATCGCAGAAAGCCTGGGTGCTGGAGATGATGTCTTCAGCCACTCCCTCGCCTGCCGTATCTACATGGCGGGCAGAGAATTTCTGACCGAATCCGGTGGCTCCACTAGGATTCACAACCAGCACTACATAGCCCATCGCCGCATAAACATGATGAGGATAACGGCTCTGGAACATGCGGCTCGTAGGACTGCATCCGCCATAATAGTTCACTATCATCGGATACTTCTTGGCAGCATCAAAATGAGGTGGCAGATAGTAACGGCAGCAAAGGGTGTCGCCACGAGAGTTCACGAAATTCCAAGCCTTGCATTCGCCCAGTTCAACATTCTTCAGTTCGCGCGCACTCAAATCGTCAACCAATTGCGATTTCAGCGCCTTCGTATTCATCTTATAGAGTCGGTCGGCATTGGATGCACTCTGACCGGAGAAAGCCATTTCTGCTGCAGAAGATGCAAGCGAGAAACTCTTGATGTACTCTTCAGGAGTCTTGAGAAGCGTAAACTTACCCGATTTCGGATTGAGCTGGAAGAGATGCACGCAGTCTTTATCTTCGGCTGTAAAATAGATGTTTCCATCGACCTTGCTCCATTCCACACTCTGCACGTTCGGATTGAAATCCCTGGTCAGCGGACGAACCTTCTTATCCGACAAGGTCATCAGATAGAGCTGGGTGTCGATCATGCTAGGTGTCTGTCCTTCTTCGACATTCTTTCCAATGCCGTTGAAAGCTTCCGGCGAAGCGCTCACGAGAATGCTCTTGCCATCCGGCGAGAACTGGGCGCTGTTCAGAAATTCGCCCTTTTCTATCAGGGTTTCTACCTTTGGCGTTGTGGCTCCAGATGCATTCCTACTGCCCAAATCCAGGCGGTAGAATGATGTCAGGGTTGTAGGACGCTTGGTGAGTCGCTCCTCTCCCTTGCCTATGAGCAGATAACGCGAATCGGCAGAAATATCCATCAGATAGATGTTGTGGTAACCGAAGGTAAGCGGCTGGAGAATGCCCGATGCAAGGTCGTATTTGGCGAGATTGCTGCGCTCGCGCCAACCAGGCTGTCTGTCTTCCGGTTCTTTTACATCATAAACTTGCGGATCCTTTTTTCTGCCTTCAGTAGTGAGCGTATAGATGAGCGTTTTTTCATCGGGTGTAAACTGGAACCAGCCTTCAGGAAGATGGCTTGCCAGCACTTCGCGCTCCATCGTCAGCGGATTGATGGTGATGAGCTGCAATGTGCCATCCTGCTTTTCTTCTCCGGCAATACTGCTGTCGCTCGCCTTCTGGGTGAAATACAGTTTATTGCTTGAAGGCATCCATTTTACACTCTCCTCAAATGTAGCCATCACTCTGTTAGTCTGAGAGTTGCGCAATTCGCTAATGCTATGGTTATTACCTTTTCTATCTACCCATGTTTTCCGAACTACGATAAACTTTCCGTTTGGCGAGGTAGAAACACTCGGATAGTTGGGCGCACAAATCACATCATAGATATTATAGGCGCGCTTGGCTGCCGCATCGCCTACAGAAAGCGGAGCGCCGTTGGCTGCGGTTACGGTCAACTTGATAGATTTCTTATCAGAAGATGCATTCTTCCGGGTAAGATATTTGATGACAACCGTATGCTGCGAAGGAGTCAGGATGGTTTCAGCCTTATTGCCGTTCACCTCTACCTGTTCGCCGTCAACGAACAGGCGGTATTGCTCCAATCCTTCTACCGCGATGGTTGCTTTGGTGCGCTGGGTGTTAGAAACGCAGAAAGAAGCCAGATGGAGCGCATCCTGCTTGTCGGCAAGGAGTTGGGCTACAGTCACCTCCTTACCCTTATTTAATAAGGTGAAAGACAGCGGCGAATCGAGCAACTGCTTAAGGTCGAACGCTTCGCCCTTGATGTTCACACTGTCAGCCATCCAAGGCTGTGCTACGGCATAGGGGCCTGCATATTTCAGCGTTTTCACCTCTATGGTTTCGGCACTGGCAGAGATTGAAGCCATCAGGGCAGCTGCCAGCAGTCCACTTTTTGTTGTTTTCAGAATCAGTTTATTCATAAATATCCATATTTTGATTTTGGTGCGAAATTACAAATAAAATTCGAGATAAACGAATGTTTCTGTTACAATTTGCTCTTTTTGCTGCATTTTTGCCATACAAATGTTATCTTTAAGTTAATCGGATGAGCCAGTAGGTTATTGTTGGGTTAAACCCCTCTCCCATTCATTGCTGTTTCAAGAAAACACCTTATCTTTGCATCGCCAATCTACAGAAGAAAGGCGCATGAACTTAAAAAGAATAAGAAAAAAGATAGCATTAACATAAGAAAAGAAAAGGAAAAGAATATGAAACAGAAATCATTGATATTGATGAGCACCCTGCTCGTCTGCTCACTCGAAAGTTTCGCACAGAGTGATGTCGAGAAAAACGACTCGATATGGAAGGACTTCGACCTGGCAAGCGTTACCGTGGTTGCCTCGAAACCGCTGGTAAAAATGGAGACCGACAAGATGACCTACAACGTACAGCAGGATGCTGACGCCAAGGCCTCTACCGTTCTCGACATGCTGCGCAAGGTGCCGATGGTTACGGTGGATGGACAGGACAATATCACCGTGAACGGTTCATCCAGTTTCAAAGTGTATGTGGATGGAAAGCCGAATCCGATGTTCTCAGCCAACCCTTCGCAGATTTTCAAGGCAATGCCGGCAACTATGGTAAAAAACATAGAAGTAATCACCAACCCGGGAGCCAAATATGATGCTGAAGGTACGGGCGGCGTGCTCAACATCGTACTCAACAAGCAAGCTGTGAATGGAGCCGGAGGCAACGACTTCAGCAATGGCTATAATGGCAACATCAGTGCAGCTGCCGGCAACCAGGCACAGCGCATCTCCGCCTTCATCAGCGGTCAGCAGGGCAAGCTTACCTATAGTGCCAACGGAATGTACAATCATCAGCGCATGAATGGAACCACCATCTCCTTCGACCGAATCCAGAAGGATGGAAGCACGATGAACTACTATCAGAATTCGGATATGAAGCAACCGTTCTCCATGGGTAACATCAGCTTGAGCTACGAACTCGATTCGCTGAGCAACATCAGCGCTACTGCAGGACTGACCACCTTCAACCAGAAGATTACAGGCCACCCACTCACAAAGATGGCAGGCGGAATCTACGGCGAAGGATTCGAATACGGCAATGAGATGAAACAGAATCTGGGCAATACCTCCTTCAACGGAAGCATCGATTATCAGCGATTTTTCAACAAGGAGCGCACTAATTACCTCATTCTCAGCTATCTATTCAGTACCAACCCATCTCACACAGACAACTATACGTTCTACGACGACATCAGCCATGTGACGGCTCTCCAGCTCAACGATCTGCTCTCGAAGAGCAAGATGCGCGGCACAGAACATACTTTCCAGGCAGATTTTACCCATTCGCTCAGCGCCACCCAGCGCCTGAATTTCGGAGCCAAATACATAGCCCGCATCAACAGAAGCGATTCACGCTACTACGATGTGGCGGCAGATAAAACTGAGACGCTGAACCCTGCCAACAGTATGGAGTATAAGAACACCCAGAACATTCTTGCCGCCTATGCAGAATGGAAGGGAAACTTCGGAAAGATAGGAACCATGCTGGGAACCCGATACGAACAGACCTGGGAGAAAGTGAAGTTTGAACAGGGTAAGGGTGATGATTTTGATAAAGATTACGGCAATCTCGTACCGAGCGCCAGCATCTCTTACGCCATCGCTCCAGGCATGAATCTCGGTGTGAACTACAGCATGCGCATCACCCGTCCGGGAATTACCTATCTCAACCCTTATGTTGACCGCAGTAATCCTACCGCCATCAGCTATGGTAATACAGACCTCGACGTAGTGAAGTCGCATCAGGTGAACATGGTATTTAATTATTACAATCCACGATTCATTCTGAGTACAACTCTGGGCTACGGATTCTGCAACAACCAGATAGAGCAGTATTCGTTCATCGATGCAGACAACCTGCTCAACACCACCTACGGCAATGTTTCGAAAACCCGCAACGCCAGTCTGAATATCTTTGCCAACTGGCTGGTGTTCAAGAAGACGAGATTGATGCTGAACGAGAGTCTGAGCTACAATGATTTGCGAAGCGAAGTATTGGGATGGAAGAATCATGGTTGGAACAGCAGTACGATGATCAATCTGCAACAGACACTTCCTTGGGAGTTGCAATGGACAGTAGGAAGTATCATTCAGAGCAAACAGCACAACCTGCAAGGCTATCAGAGCGGAATGTCATTCTTCTACTCCACCCTCTCCAAATCCATCGTCAAGGATAAGCTGGACTTGAGTCTGATGTTCCTCACACCAACCGATGACAAGCTCAACATCAAGCAGAAAACCGTGGGTTCAGACTATGTACAGAATATGACGGTAAAGGTGCCTCTGCGCCAGATCAGCCTCACCCTCACCTGGAAATTCGGCAACACCAAGAAGCAATTCCAAAAGGTGAAATCCAACATCAAGAATGATTTCCAGGAAGAAAAGCAGGGAATCCAGACGGGTGGAATGAATGAAAATTAACAAGATCAGAAACAATAGAAAACGTTGAATAGAATAAACAATACTCTCTCC
>JAJXBQ010000093.1:1675-12079 GCA_021640525.1 Segatella copri | reverse complement strand
GTATAAACCTAACTAACCTAAATGTTCTGAAATATACAACTTTAAAAACCGATGCAAAGATACTCCTAATCTATCATATATACTTTATAATAAGTAACCAATAGTTTTTCTCTCGTATCACATGTAACATCATCTTTACTCTACGTAACATTTTAACATCTTTTTAGCACAAATCTATAAAAAACATGCATTTTCGTGCACTATTCTCCCATAAATTTTGTATTTTTGCAAACGAATATAAAAAAGCCAAAAGACAATGAAACCAAGAATCATGATGATTTCCATGAAATCAAGCCTCAGAACAATGAGATACATCGGTCTTTTACTGATGTTTATCTTCTGTCTCACTGCACAGAATATGATGGCGCAGCGAGGAAAACTTTTCAATTCAGACAACCAGCTTTCGAGCAACCTTGCCACTCAGGTGTTCCAGGATTCAAATGGTTTCATTTGGATTGCCACCCGTAACGGCTTGAATATCTATGATGGCTATAACTTTACGACCATCAGAAAAACCAAGGAAGACGACAGAGGACTGAGCAGCAATTACATCAACTGTATTACACAAGATATCCAGGGGCATATTCTGTTGGGTACAAACAACTCTCTCCTTTTATATAATGGAAAGAGTTTTGCCAATATTCCGCTGCTCGACTCCAAGAACCAGCCTTTCAGCACCTATGTAACCCAGGTTTATCGTCTGAAAAACAACGATATTGCCGTAGTTACATCGGGATATGGAATTATGCTCAAGAAAGAAAATGCAGAAGTATGCTATGCTATGAAGGGCGAAGTGGAGAACCTGAAATTCATACATAAGATTCTGGAAGATAAACAGGATAGACTTTGGATTATTCTGGAGAGCGGCAAACTATACCGTGCCGACAAGAAAGGGAAACTGACCAAACAGATTCCTGGAGCAGAAACGCTGGAAGCAAAAGATATCAGGCAAGACAACAAGGGCAACATTTATCTTGCTACCAAGAATGATGGTATTTACCTTCTCAAGGCAGGTTCAACCATCTTCACCAAGATAGCCGGCATAGGCAACCTTCCTATTGACAACATCTATATCAGCCGCGACCAGCGCTTGTTTATCGGTTGCGATGGTATGGGTATCTTCGTGTATAATCCGGTAACAGGATTCTTGCAAAATAATCCTCTGTTCAGCCGTGAAGTAAATCTTGCCAAGTGCAAGATTACCAGCATTATTGAAGATTTTACGGGAAACATCTGGGTGAGTATGCTCCAGAAGGGCGTATTCATGCAGTCGCAGGCTCAATGCGATTTCAACTATATGGGCTACCGTTTGGGCAACCGCAACGTGATAGGCGAAAACAGCATCACAAGTCTGTGTGCCAACCAGGGCAATCAAGTCTGGGTGGGCACCGACAAGGATGGTCTTTACCTCTTTGACATAAAAACCGGTAGTATCAAGAGCCATTTATTAAGCAACACCACGGTACTGGCACTCTGCAAAGACAAGAAAGACAGAACATGGGTAGGAACCTATACTGACGGCATCGGATTTATAGATGCGGGGGGGTCTTTCCATCCATTCAGCCTAGGCATTGGAAACCAGGCGGGCATCTTTGATATCCAAGAAGACCCACAGGGAAATGTCTGGTTTGCCACCATGGGCGAAGGACTTTTCCGCCTTTCTCCAGATGGAAGCATCAAGCAATGGAAAAAACAAGATGGTGCCGACAACAACCTGAAAAAGAATAGCATTCCTAATGATTTCCTCGTAAAACTCAGCATCTCAAAAGATGGTAAGCGGATTTTCGTAGCCACTTCTGTGGGTCTGGCTTGCTATGACCAGCAGAAGAATAGCTGGACTTCCACTTTCGGAGGCGTCAACTGTCTGAACAAGGGCTGTTTCTCACATTGCGTTTATTCGGACAGCAAGAACCGCGTATGGTTTGGCACTGAAGACGGCGCAATCTGCTATGATCCGAAGAAGGGATATGCTCATCCGAAGATTTATAACACAGAACTTGGACTTTCAAACAACAGCGTAGCCAGCATCATAGAAGATTACAAGGGCAGAATCTGGATAGGAACTACCTGTGGTTTAAACCAGGTAAATACAGAAAAAGGTACCATCAACAAGTACTTCTCGGACAATGGCTTACAGAGCAATGAGTTCAGCGATGCAGCAGCCTGCACACTCTGGGGAGGAAAGATGCTGGTGATGGGCGGAACAGGCGGTATCAACTGGTTTGATACGGACAAGGTGAAACAGCATCCTTGGCAGGCAAAAGTTACCATATCAGGACTTCTTGTGGACAACAAACCTGTATACCGGGATATGGAATCGGGCATCTACACCATTACAGATAAAGGTGTATATAACAGCGACAAGTTCTCCTTATATCATGAAGACAACACCTTCACCATCCAACTGTCTACTCTTACATATAATAATGTAGAGCAGATCAGTTACGCCTACAGCATCAATGGTGAGGATTGGCGAACCATACAGTCTGGCATGAACGAGCTGTCATTCTCACACATGCCAGCAGGTACCTATAAGTTCCGTGTCAAGGCCATCTGCAACGGATACGAAACCCCTGTCAAGGAGTTCTCCATCATCGTTCACCCAGCCTGGTACGCCAGCATCTGGGCAAGACTCTGCTATCTGCTTGCCTTCCTGGGGCTTTGTCTGCTCTATATCAAGCACCGCAAACGCAAGATGGAAGACCAGCTCATATTGCAGCAGCATATCCATGCGGAAGAGATGGGCGAAGCAAAACTGAAGTTCTTCATGAACATCAGCCACGAAATCCGTACCCCATTGACTCTTATCCTCACTCCGCTGTTCACGCTGATTAAGGAAGACAAAGACGCTCACCGACAGGGCATCTACGATATGATGCGCAAGAACTCGGAACGAATCCTGCACCTGATTAACCAGATGATGGACCTGAGAAAGATTGACAAGGGACAGATGGTGATGCACATGAGCGAAACCGATATGGTTGCCTTTATTGGCGATGAATACAAACTCTTCTGCCAGCAGGCGATAGCCAAGAGCATCCAATTCACCTTTGAGCACGAAGACGAGACTCTCCCGGTATGGATAGACCGCGACAACTTTGACAAGGTATTGATGAATGTCCTGTCAAACGCCTTCAAGTTTACTCCTGCAGGCGGCAGAATCCGTATCACCCTCTCCCACTCGCCTCATCATGTCCGCATCGCCATCAAGGACAGCGGCAAAGGCATTCAGGAGGAAAAGCTCGAAACGATTTTCCAGCGTTTCTATCAGAGTGCCACCACTTCTAATGACCGGAATGTAGGTACGGGAATCGGTCTCGACCTGACCCGCTCGCTCGTGGAACTGCACTACGGAACCATTACAGCCGCCAACAACAAGACACTTGATGAAGCCGACTGGAAGGAAGGAAGCCAGTTCCTCATCACGCTGCCTCTGGGCAACGAGCATCTGAAACCGGAAGAAATGATAGATGCACCGGAGCCACAGACTGCTGAAGACATCAAGGAACTGGAAGAAAACATGGAGGAAGGAAACGAAGAGAATGCTGCCGATACAGCCAATGACGCCGAAGAAGATTTCAAGAGCAAGGTAAAGAGCACCATCGCTGTGGTAGAAGACGATGAGGCAATACGTAATTTCCTGAAGACCCAACTACAGGGAACCTACAATATTCTTACCTTCTGCAACGGAAAGGAGGCGCTGCCGGAGATTATCAAGCAGAAGCCAAGCCTCGTAATATCAGACATCATGATGCCAGAAATGGACGGCAATACGCTCTGTACCAAGATTAAGAACAATGTGAACACCAACCACATTCCGGTGATTCTGCTTACAGCGATGAGCAGAGAGGAAGACCAGCTGACCGGTTTGCAGTCGGGTGCCGATGCCTATGTGGTGAAGCCGTTCAATATAGACATTCTGCGCCGCACCATCATCAACCTGCTCAACGTGCGCCGTACTTTGAAAAACAAGTTTACGGGCAGCGAGAGCCAGAGCGACAAGCAGCTAGCGATAGAAAAAGACCTGTCGCCAAAAGACCAGCTGATGGAACAGGTGATGAAGGTAATCAATGATAACATGGATAATGAGGACCTGAGTGTGGATATGATTGCCCGCGAAGTAGGACTGAGCCGTGTGCATCTGCACCGCCGAATGAAGGAACTGACCAACCAGACGCCACATGCCTTCATCCGCAATACCCGTCTGCAGTATGCCGAAAAGTTGCTGAGCCACTCTAACAAGACGATATCAGACATCATGTTTACCTGCGGTTTCTCCAACCCAGCCAGCTTCAGCACCATGTTCAAGAACCTTTATGGCTCTTCGCCTCGCGATTATATGCAGGCACACCGGAAACTCTAGCCTTTTCACAACCGAAAAGGCAAGATGTTTCCTGAAATAAAGTATTTGTTACAAATAGAGATGTTTATGAAACACCTCGCAAAGTGTTGGTAACATTCTGTGGGGGTATATTTAAAAGGAAAGCGGTAACTTTGCAGCAGAATTCTGAATACATGTTTCAGCCATGAGTTCAGATACTCATTCTGTAATTTTAAACCCAATAATAAAATGAAGAAAATTGCAATCTTATCGCTTTCCCTGACGCTTGCAGCCGCTGCACAGGCGCAGACAGCTGAGTTTGACTATTTCAAGTATGCGGGAAATGACGCTCGCTTCAATGTTGAAATCGACAAGACTCACCAGTATTACAACCCGGTGCTGGCTGGTTTCTATCCAGACCCATCACTCTGCCGCGCAGGCGACACCTACTATCTGGTAAACTCTTCGTTTACCTTCTTCCCAGGTGTGCCTCTCTCAACCAGTAAAGATCTGGTCAACTGGCAGCCTGCCGGTCATGTGCTCGACCGCACATCACAGGTTCCATTGAAGGGACAGCACGTATCAGGCGGTATCTTCGCACCAGCCATCAGCTATAACAAGAAGAACAAGACTTTCTATATGATTACCACCAATGTGGGAGCCGGCAACTTCTTTGTGAAATCAAAAGATCCTTCCAAGGGCTGGAGCGAACCAATTTATCTGAAGAAGATTGACGGCATCGACCCTAGCTTCTTCTTCGATGACAACGGCAAGGGATATATCGTTCACAACGGTCCGGTAGTTGGCGGTGCCGATTACGAGGGTCAGCGCTCTATCCGCTGTTTCGAATTCGACGTGAAGGGCGACAGTATCAAGGGCGACTTCAAGGAGATTCTGCGTGGCGGAACCCATGTAGAGGCTCGTCCTATCTGGATTGAGGGTCCTCACCTCTTCAAGAAAGGCAAGTTCTATTATCTGATGTGCGCAGAAGGTGGTACAGGCGGATGGCACAGTGAGGTTATCCTGCGTGCCAAGAATCCGATGGGACCATGGGAGGAATGCCCTAACAACCCTATCCTTACCCAGCGTACCGGTCTCGACCCTAACCGCAAGGACCCTGTATCAAGTGCCGGTCATGCCGACATCGTAGAAGATGGCAAGGGTAACTGGTGGGCTGTATTCCTGGCTTGCCGTCCTTATGAAGAGGATATGTACAACACAGGTCGCGATACTTATCTCCTGCCTGTAACCTGGAAGAATGGATGGCCAGAAATTCTTGCCAAGAATACTCCTATCTCTACCGTTGGAGAGAAGGCTGGTTTGAAACCTGCAAAGAAGAATGAGTTCTCAGGCAACTTCTCTTATGTGGATAACTTCGAAGCAGATAACAATAAGGTGGGTCTGAAAGATTTGAATCCACGCTGGATGTTCCTCCGCGACTTCGTTGACTGTTACAAGGTAGAAAACGGCAAATTGAAGTTCAATCTCCTGCCAGGCAACATCTACAAGCGTGAACCGATGTCTGCCATCTGGGCACGTCAGCAGCACGGCACCTTCACAGCTGAGACAGAAATCAACTTTACTCCTCGCAACGACAAGGATATCGCAGGCTTGGCACTTCTCCAGAAGGAAGACCACAACTTCGTATTGGGTAAGACCATGAAGAATGGCAAGCTGATGATTACCCTGACCCGTGCCGAGAAGAACAACGTAACTATCGCCTCTGCTCCTATCAAGGGAGGTAAGCTGAAGCTGAAGGTAGAAGGTCATGACAGATATTATGATTTCTATTATGCCGAAGAAGGCGGCAACTGGCAGCTTCTTGCCAAGGGTGTAGATGCATCTAACCTGAGCACCCAGAAGAGCGGTGGCTTCCTCGGTGCCTGCATCGGTCTCTATGCTTCTTCCAACAAGGAATAAGGATTTGAGAAAAGATTAACGTTTTAGGAATAGATAATAAAAGAAAAGGTTGATACCTCGCGTTTTGCCTGGTATCAACCTTCTTCTTTTATTTATTCTTCACAATATCCAATGTCATTTTTCCTACCCAGATAGCGCTCTTGCCGTTCTGATCGACTGGCACCGGTTTGCCATCGAGATTATTCAGATACTCCAACTGCTTGAAGTAGGTATGGCTATGACCGCCCAGTATCAGGTCGATGTCACGGGTGGCTGGGGCTACCTCAGAATCGTCGATGCCATCTATCTTCCAGCCCAGGTGGGAGATGCAGATGATGACATCACACTTCTCTTTCTTCTTCAATATCTCTGTCATTTCCTTTGCCTTGGCGATAGGATCGAGATATTTGATGCAGCCATAGTTGGCTTCGATTACCAAGCCGGCAAGTTCCGGACACAAGCCGAAAACGCCAATCTTCAGTCCCTTGCGCCTGATAATGGTATAAGGCTTTACGACATTTGCCAGTTCGGTACCGGTGAAATCATAGTTGGAGCAGACGATAGGAAACTTCGCCATCTTGAAGATGCGCACCATGTTGTCTATTCCGAAATCAAACTCATGGTTACCGATAGTAGCAGCATCATATTTCATCTCGTTCATCAGTCCTACTTCCACATCTCCCTTGAAGAGAG
This sequence comes from Segatella copri, assembly GCA_021640525.1. Classification (GTDB taxonomy): domain Bacteria; phylum Bacteroidota; class Bacteroidia; order Bacteroidales; family Bacteroidaceae; genus Prevotella; species Prevotella copri_S. Next base: position 5,166 of record JAJXBQ010000093.1, on the reverse strand, counting down.
AGTAATAAGGTGAACCCTGCGAGAAATCGCCACTGTCAAAGAGCAGCAAGTCGGGATTCGCCTTACGCTCCTGCTTGATCATCGCCACCCTACGGAGGAAACCGCCACGATTGGCAGTAGCCGTATCTGCGAGATTCGGATTGATGGGCATTACGCATGAATGCGTATCGTTGGTATGGAGCACTACGAGCTGCTTTACCACCTTTGCCTCTTTCTTAGTTTTAGCCTGAACGGCTGCCGGCTGCATCATGAAGGATGCCAGAGCCAGACCTATATATAATAATGTATGTTTCATCAGAATTATCAACTATAAACTATTAACTATTCTACCACGCAGCGGCCTTCAATCTTAGATTCCACCACCTTGCCCTGTGCCTGCATCTCACGGAAATAATTCATGATGATGTAGCGCACATTGTTCTCCTTTTGCTTAGGAGCCACGACATCGGTTCCGCTCTTGAAGGCTACGAGCTGGTCGTTACCTTCGGCAAGATAATCGAGGGTAGCAATGCGGTAACTCTTCTCCGGATCAACAGGCTCGCCGTTCAGCGTAACGCTCTTCAGTTTACCATCCTTGGTGATAACCATTCTTACAGCATGGCTCAAGCCTTCGCCGCCACGATGAGCTATCTGCTGGAAAAGCTCCAGAACCTTATCACCCTTCAGGGTCAGGAAACAGATTTTGTTCTCGAAAGGAGCCATATCGTTCACATCGCCTATAGTAACCTTACCCTTGGCAAGATTAGAACGGATGCCACCCATATTGTATACAGCGAAAACCGGCTGTTCTTCAAACTGCTTGCCACCCCATACCAGAATGTCACAGAGCAAGTTACTGAGTTCGCTCTCCGGACGGTGACGGGTCATATCATGAGCAATATGACCTACAACAGGGCCCATGATACTGTCTACCTTACTCTTATAAGGAGCGATAAACCTGGCAGCCTCAGCATCAGGCTGTGCATCCCATTTCTGATCAACCAATATTCGGGTTCTCTCCACCTTCGCCACCTTGTATTTCTGGGCGAAAGCCGGACTTGCCATCAGCAGCATGACTGCCGAAGCAAGGTAAATCTTGATACTATTTTTTTTCTTCATACTTAATACACTAAATACTTTTAGAGCGCAAAGATACAAAATAAATCGGCGAAATCGGCAAAATCGGCGAGAAAATTCCATTGCAGAAGTAAAGAAAACAAAAAAACAAAGGGAAAAAGTGAAGAAAGTGACTGAAAATTTGCGAGATACAAGAAAAAGTAGTAACTTTGCACCCGCTTTTCGGCGTAACCGCTGTTGTCTGGGCAGAAGTGTTGTCCAAGTCCATGTTGCGTTGGAACGACAAACACTTTTTAATTTTATACAAAAAATGGATTTGATTAAAGTTGCTGAAGAAGCATTTGCAACCGGCAAGAAGTTCCCTGAGTTCAAGGCAGGTGATACTATCACAGTCGCTTACAAAATCGTCGAGGGTACTAAGGAGCGTATCCAGCTCTATCGTGGTGTTGTTATCAAGATCTCTGGTCATGGTGACAAGAAGCGTTTTACAGTTCGCAAGATGTCTGGTACTGTAGGTGTTGAGCGTATCTTCCCTATCGAGTCACCAGCAATCGATTCTATCGAGGTGAACAAGCATGGTAAGGTTCGTCGCGCTAAGTTGTATTACTTGCGTAAGCTTACTGGTAAGAAGGCTCGTATCGCTGAGAAGAAGACTGTAGCTAAGGGTGCAGAATAATTTTTCTTAGGAGACCTAATCAGAAAAAATAAAGGGAATCCAGTCTCACGACCGGATTCCCTTTTTTATATCTACAATCTTATACCGAAAAACAACTATCTTTACGATTCAATAAATCATGGCTGCCTACTAAACCAACCATGCTCCATTCTTTTATTTTTCGCCCGCATCATAATTCACGAGCCCATCCTCCGTGCCGTGTAAAGCACCTTGGAAATCATCCCAACTCTGGAATCCAGCAAGCAGCGCCAGCTTGTCCAAAGTCTGGCGGGAAGGCTTCTCCTTCCCTTTCAATACATCCCACATTTTGTGGAAAACATGTGCCTTGCCAACCTTCTTTTCTATGTGTTCAGCAAGGACTTTCAAATCCTGTTTCATAACAATCCTCTCATATTTACTAACTGGGAGCAAAAGTACTGAAAAAGAATGAAACTGAGTACATTTTTCCCGACTTTTTTATGTTTTGGGGTAAAAAAAATGTTTTATATCATAAAAATGCTGTTTTTTAGGGCTTTTTACGAAACAGAAGTCCAATATCTCAATCATTTTTTGTAACTTTGCGCCAAATTCCAAAATACATTTCTTAGAAGATGAAAGAATTAGCACTTAAGTACGGATGTAATCCAAATCAGAAACCTTCTCGCATCTATATGGATGACGGAAGGGAACTTCCTATCGAAGTGATCAACGGCCGTCCTGGCTACATCAACTTCCTGGATGCCTTCAATTCCTGGCAATTGGTCAAGGAGCTCAAGGCTGCTACAGGAATGCCTGCTGCCGCTAGTTTCAAACACGTTTCTCCTGCCGGTGCAGCTATCGGCTTGCCTCTGAGCGACACATTGAAGAAGATTTACTTCGTTGATGATGTCAAGTTTGAGCTCTCTCCATTGGCTTGTGCCTATGCTCGTGCCCGTGGCGCTGACCGCATGTGCTCTTATGGCGACTTTGTTGCGCTGAGCGATGTATGCGACGAGGCTACAGCCCTCCTCATCAAGCGTGAGGTGAGCGATGGTGTCATTGCTCCTGGCTATACACCTGAGGCTATCGAGGTTCTGAAGGAGAAGCGCAAGGGTACCTACTGCGTTATCAAGATTGATCCTGACTATGTGCCAGCTCCTATCGAGCGCAAGCAGGTGTTCGGTGTTACCTTCGAACAGGGACGCAACGAGGTGAAGCTTGATGATCCTGCTCTCTTCGAAGATGTTCCTACAAAGAACAAGACTTTCACTCCTGAGGCTAAGCGCGATCTGATTATCTCGCTCATCACCCTGAAGTATACTCAGAGTAACTCTGTATGCTATGTAAAGGATGGTCAGGCTATCGGTATCGGTGCCGGTCAGCAGAGCCGTATCCACTGTACCCGTCTGGCTGGTTCTAAGGCTGATGAGTGGTGGTTGCGCCAGTGTCCTAAGGTGATGAACTTGCCTTTCAAGGAGAAGATCCGTCGTGCCGACCGCGACAATACCATCAATGTCTACATCTCTGATGAGTGGGAGGATGTATTGCAGGACGGTGTTTGGGAGCAGTTCTTTACTGAGAAACCTGAGCCATTGACCCGCGAGGAGAAGAAGGCTTGGATTGCACAGAACAAGGGTGTATCTGTAGGTAGCGATGCATTCTTCCCATTCGGCGACAATATTGAGCGTGCTCATAAGAGTGGTGTTGAATACATAGCAGAAGCAGGCGGTAGTATCCGTGACGATCATGTTATTGATACCTGCGACAAGTACGGCATCGCTATGGCGTTTACTCACGTTCG
>JAJXBQ010000093.1:0-1665 GCA_021640525.1 Segatella copri | reverse complement strand
TATTATATAATTAAGGTATATGAGTGACATTGACGATATTATCATGGGCGGTATGGTCTTCAAAGGCGGCGGTGGTCCTAAGAAGGATGACGACGACAAGGTGAAGACCAAAGCCAAGAAGAAAAAGTACATAACGGGTGCTCACGGTAGTGGCTCTGCCCGTCAGAAGGCAAAGTATCGCCAGCAGAGAGCCAATCGTAAATCCCAGAAGAAGAAATAATACTTCTCTATCATAAATACATGTTTCGCCCGTGTGCTGTCTGATAACAGCGCACGGGCGAACTGTTTTCTGATAGCGGGAGCCATGAATAGAGTACTGGCAAGCGAAAGACAGCATACTGGTATAAGTAAGACAGCCCACTAGCAAGCGTATTGCCAGTGGGCTGTTCTTCTTAAACAGTCATCAAATTCCAGGTGAAGAGTAAAACGGCTATCGGTTCTTTACACTCTTAACGCCCCTGCCCTTCGTTAGATGAAGGGTTACAGGCTTCAATTGATGCTTGCCGTGGTCATAAATGATGGCTGGGTCCAGTCGTCTACCATCAAAGCTAACCTCGAAATGAAGGTGCTCTGTGGTAGCCCTACCGGTACGGCCCGTCAAACCGATTACCTGACCAGCCTTTACCTTATCGCCCTTCTTTACCTTGTTCCTACTCTGATGACTGTAGAGCGTCTCGAAACCATAAGCATGCCTGATACGGATGCAGTTGCCGTAACCATAGAAGGGTCCTGACGCAACAACCGTACCGTCAAAGGCAGCCACAATCTCATCATTCGGGCATGTCTTGAGATCCACACCCGAATGACGGCGCTTGCCACCATAAGGACTGATTACCTTGGCACCCGGCAAAGGATAAGCCCAGGCTGTCTTTTCTATCTTCTCCAAATCAAGTTCGAAAGTATTGGTAATGGTAAACGGATCATGAACCTCATCAGGGTCGAGCGTCATTCCATCTCCTATTCTACCCTTTTTCTTGCCAGATGCCTCCTTGTCAGCCTCAGCATTTCTTCCTACAGAAGAATCCTTGCCACCGATAACCGAAGCGATGACACGGGCACCATGCTTGCGGAACTGCACGGTCTGGCGGCGCAACTTATGCGATTTCAACTCTACGAAAGTTTCCGGATTCAACCTACCGCCATTCACCATGATAGAGAAGTCGCAATAAGTTTCACCCTCCTTAGAGCCTACAATGGCAATCGTCTGTCCGGCATCCACATGCTGTCCTACCTTAACCAGGTTCTCGGCATTGTTGGCATAAACGGTTTCCAGACCGCAATCGTGGCGCACCACGATGACATTACCCATTGATTCCGACTTTCTGGAAAGTCGCACATAACCTTCGAGCATCGCCTTGACAGCATCGCCTTTAGAGGTAGAGATACGCAACACATGATTGTTCAGAAGGGTTGCTTTGCCCACAGGAAGCGGGAAGGAATATTCCTTAGCACGGAATATCTCAAAGTCTACATTAAATGCCTGACTCTGGGCAAAGAGACCGGGTGTTGCAATACTCACCTGCTGCTGTTCGGCTGCCGTGAATACATTTTTAGCGGGCATAAAACTGCTCAGCGAGAACACCATGAGTCCTGCCACAGCCAATAGCCGCAATCCTTTTTTCATTCTTTTCATTATTTACTTTTTCTTTCTGATTTTCAAAATAT
>JAJXBQ010000362.1:0-1972 GCA_021640525.1 Segatella copri | reverse complement strand
AAGATTGGTATGAACTTTATGATTGATGAAGACAAGACGATTGTATTGGATTGGGTAAAATAGGCTTTATGTTAAAAAACCTAACTCATAGCTTTCTCCTCTAAAACTCACCGTTTCTTGGGGCTGAAGTCAGCGTTTTCTATTTGGGAACTCATTGACAGGATGGGAATCCTTGTATTTCTTTATGATTTCATGCTAAAAAAATAACACGGACAAATTGAATTTGTCCGGACAAATTGTCCGATGTTACATAATTATCTGATTATTGGGTAGTTATAAGCTCTCAGACAAACAATCCGGACAAATTCAATTTGTCCGTGTGTTTTTTTTCTTGTTGAGTACTGATAGCAGTGCAGGCTATCAGCCTATGCTGGCAAGCAAGAGGGTGGAATATGTCGGAAAGGCAGTAAAGGTACAGATGTAAGTGTTACATAAAATAAAGTATTTGGTAATTATGATAAAGTAGAATTCTGCTTTTTTGCTTACCTTTGCATCCATAAATAACAATTTAATCAACTAATAATTAATTTAAATCATAAAATGACTAGATACAGAATGATTTTATCCCTGCTTTTGGCTGGCATGGGAACTGCAGCAACTGCACAGAACATCAACTTGCCAATCATCCAGACTAAGTACACAGCCGATCCTGCACCTTATGTGCACAACGATACGGTTTATCTCTATACCACCCACGATGAGGATGGGGCTGAGGGGTTCCTGATGAAGGACTGGCTGCTCTACACCTCAACGGATATGGTAAACTGGCAAGACCGCGGTGCCGTGGCTTCATTGAAAGACTTCAAGTGGTTCAAGGGCGAGAATGGTGCCTGGGCAGAGCAGGTCATCGAGCGCAATGGCAAATGGTATATGTATTGCCCTATCCACGGTCATGGCATTGGAGTGCTGGTAGCTGATAATCCATACGGACCGTTCAAGGATCCTATCGGAAAGCCTCTGGCATGGGAGGGCGACTGGTTCGACATTGACCCTACTGTATGGATTGATGATGATAACCAGGCTTACATGTATTGGGGCAACCCGGAGTTGAAGGCTGTGAAACTGAACGAGGACATGATTTCTTATTCTGATTCTATCATGCACTTCCCGAAGATTCAGGATTATCAGGAAGGTCCTTGGTTCTGGAAGCGTAATGGCAATTATTATCTGGCTTATGCTTCTACCTGCTGTCCTGAGGGCATCGGTTATGCGATGAGCAAGAATCCGCTCGGACCGTGGGAATATAAGGGACATATCATGAACCATACGCCTCGTACTCGTGGCAATCATCCGGGCATCATCGACTATAAGGGCAAGAGCTATTGCTTCGGCTTGAATTATGATATCTTCCGTTTGAAGACGGGGCGTCATGCCGAGCAGCGTTCTGTTTCTGCGGCCGAAATGACTTACAATCCTGACGGAACCATCCAGGAGTTGCCATACTTCCAGGATTGCAAGTTGGAGCAGATAGAATGGTTCAACCCTTATCGCCAGGTTGAGGCTGAGACGATGGCTTGGGGCTATGGATTGAAGACGCAGCCTAAGAACGAATGGGCGCAGAAGGACAGATGGAACCAGGTGGTTACGAATGTTGATGAGGATGAGTATATCCTCGTGAAGGGTGTTGACTTCAGGAAGGGAGCAAGTAAGTTTGAGGTTTCTGCCTCTTGCCACATGTTTGGCGGCAGCATCGAAATCCGTCTTGATGGGGTAAACGGCCAGTGCATTGGCAAGGTGGATATCAGCAACACCAAGGACGAATACAAAACTTTCTCTACCCAGGTGAAGAAGGTAAAGGGTGTTCATGATCTCTACTTCGTCTTTAAGGGAGGCGACATCCAGAAGCAGAACCTCTTCTTCCTGGATTGGTGGAAGTTTGGGGAGTAAACAAAAAGATGACATCGCCATATGCGGTGTCATCTTTTCTGTATTATGAAATAGACACTCTTAGATAATCATTAGACTATGAAAC
>JAJXBQ010000361.1:0-1974 GCA_021640525.1 Segatella copri | reverse complement strand
ATGTTCAGCAATCCTGATACATAAAGAGGGCCGTACTATTCAGTACAGCCCCCTTCAACTATTTGCTTTATAACTATCGTTATTTTTTCAATTCAATCTCATCAGGATTCTGACCCCAATGCTGCAACGCCAAACGACGATAGTTGTTGTAGCGCCATTGTGCATTTTCCTTAGCGGCCTCAAACAACTGCTCTGCCTCATTAGGATAAGCCTTCATCACTGATGCGTAGCGAACCTCACCCTTCAAGAATGCAGTGAAATTGTCCCAATTCGGCTCCTTGCTATCGAGTGTAAATGGATTTTTGCCTTCCTTCTCAAGTTCTGGGTTATAACGCCACAAGTGCCAGTAACCACATTCAACAGCAGCAGCCTCTTCAGCCTGTGATTTACCCATACCCTTCTTCAATCCATGGTTGATACATGGTGCATAGGCGATAATCAATGATGGTCCATCGTATGCTTCTGCCTCGCGGATTGCCTTAAGGGTCTGAGCCTGGTCAGCGCCCATAGCCACCTGAGCCACATAGACATATCCATAAGTTGAAGCAATCAAGCCAAGGTCTTTCTTACGGACACGCTTTCCTGATGCTGCAAATTTTGCAATTGCGCCAAGAGGAGTTGCTTTCGAAGCCTGACCACCAGTGTTTGAATAAACCTCGGTGTCGAGGACAAGGATGTTTACGTTCTTGCCCGATGCAATTACGTGGTCAAGGCCACCGAAACCGATATCGTAAGATGCTCCGTCACCACCAATTATCCATTGAGAACGTTTCACCAAGTGGTTCTTCAAGTGGTCAAGACGCGCACACAAAGAGCATTTATCCTTGTTGGCCTTAATCATCGGAATCAACTTGTCGGCAGCAGCACGGCTTGCTTCTGGATCATCCTTACCTGCGAGCCATTCTGCACAAGCTTCTTTCATTTCTGCCGGTGCGTCAGACTCTGCCACTTCGGCCATAATGTCGCACAATCGCAACACCATCTTTTCATGAGCCAATGTCATACCAAGACCAAACTCACAGAAGTCTTCAAACAAAGAGTTTGCCCATGCTGGACCATGACCCTTATCGTTTGTGGTGTATGGTGTCGATGGCACAGAACCAGAGTAGATAGAGCTACATCCTGTTGCGTTGGCAACCATTTCGCGGTCACCGAACAATTGGCTTATAAGTTTAACGTATGGAGTCTCGCCACAACCTGAGCATGCGCCAGAGAACTCAAACAAAGGAGTTGCAAACTGTGAATTCTTGACATTCGACTTAATGTCTACCAAGTGCTGTTTTGACGTCACATTGTTTACGCAATATTCCCAATTCTTATCTTCGTCAAGCTGAGTTTCAATATGCTTCATCTCAAGCGCCTTGACGCCCTTCTTGCCAGGACATACATCCACACAGTTTCCACAGCCAAGACAGTCGAGCACATCAACCTGCTGAACGAAGCGCATTCCTGTAAATGCCTTTCCAATAGCAGGAAGTGTTTCCTCTTCTGCAAATGGAGATGCCGCCATCTCTTCCGCCGTCAACACAAACGGACGAATTGCTGCGTGAGGACAAACGTATGCACATTTGTTACACTGGATACAGTTTTCAGCGCTCCATTCTGGAACAAATGTTGCCACACCACGTTTCTCATAGCGGGCTGTACCCTGCTGCCATGTACCGTCTTCAATACCTTTGAATGTAGAAACTGGCAACAAATCGCCGTCTTGTGCATTGATTGGACGCACAACCTTGTTAATGAATTCAGGATCATTGTTTTCCACCACAGCGTCGTCTTCCAAATCCGCCCATGCTGGATTGATTGCCAATGTCTGATATTCACCGCCACGGTCAACAGCGGCATAGTTCTTGTTTACCACATCCTCGCCCTTCTTGCCATATGACTTAACGATGAATTTCTTCATCTGTTCAACAGCCAAGTCTACTGGGATCACCTCTGTGATCCAATCGGCATTCTTCCGTATCACAGAGG
>JAJXBQ010000360.1:0-1976 GCA_021640525.1 Segatella copri | reverse complement strand
CACTTACTCCTAAGACTTTTTCTTTTGTTCCAATTTCGCTCTTTTTATTGTCTTTTTCTGCTTTTCTTGCTTACAATTTGCTCATTTCGAATAAAAGTTATAATTTTGCAGTTGAATTTCAAAAATCAGGAAAATAGAATGAGACAGAATAATAATAATTTATTATATCATCTTGTGGCTTTTATCACCGTAGCCATTTGGGGAACCACCTTTGTTTCTACCAAGGTGCTGATGCTGAACGGGCTTTCACCAGCACAGATCTTTACGCTCCGTTTCAGTATTGCATACATCCTGATGCTGATGGTGAATCATAAGCGGATGTTTGCTGATAGCTGGAAGGATGAGTTTAAGCTGGCGATGCTGGGTATTACGGGTGGTTCGCTCTATTTCCTGAGCGAGAACGAGGCGATGAATTATACCACAACGACCAATACATCGCTCATCGTATGTTCCTGTCCGCTTTTTGCTACCTTGCTGGTTCGTCTGGTTTATCGCCATTCTTCGCGTATCAACATGATACAGCTGTTGGGCTCTCTGCTTGCTTTTGTAGGTATGATTATCGTGGTGCTGAATGGCAGATTCGTGCTGCATCTGTCGCCTGTAGGCGATGCCTTGGCTTTTACGGCATGTATGAGTTGGGCGGTTTACTCGCTCCTGATGAAATCGGTATCGGGCGATTATGGCGCAGCTTTTATTACCCGCAAGGTCTTCTTCTATGGTGTGCTTACCATCTTGCCTTATTATCTTATCATCCCTGGCTGGCCGGCATGGGATGTGTTTACGAAGCCTCAGGTGGTGGGTAATCTCTTGTTCCTGGGCTGTTTGGCATCCATGATATGTTTCCTTACTTGGAATTGGTGTATCTCTAAGCTGGGAGCCGTGAAAGCTACCAACTGGGTTTATTTCAACCCTATCACCACTATGATTTTCGCCTCTCTGGTTTTGGACGAAAAGATTACTCCTTACTTCCTGGCAGGTGCCTGCTGCATTCTGGCAGGTATGTATATCGCGGATAGAAAGACGAAGTCGGAATAAAAAATGACGAAGCATAGCTGTAGTTAGAACTAGCCAATGCTAAGAGCATCATGATGCTCTTTACCATTTTGCTTTTCATTTTTTCCATATTGATTTGTCTTTTTGTGTAATACGAATGAATAGTTGTTATTACTTATATAATATTTATTCAGGTTTTTATTAGGCGTTCCGCCGGATTTACCGTCCGGCGGAGCGTTATGGAGATTTCTTATTCCTCGATGACTGAAATCTGCATAGAAACATCCTCTTTTGGGCGATCGCCACGCAATGTTTCGCAGTTCTGAATCTTTTCTACGATGTCAAGTCCTTCCTCCACTTCACCGAAAACGGTGTATTGGTTATCGAGGAAAGGTGTTCCGCCTACTTCGGTGTAAGCCTTCTGCTGCTCCTCTGTAAACTTAGGATAGCCCTGTTCCTTGCAGCGTTTCTTGGTTTCATCCACCAGCTCATCCTGAAGCTTCATCAGGCCCTCACGGTCGCGGTTACGGCGAAAGTTCATAATCTCATCATGATGTTCTTTGGCAAGCTGGTTGAAGATGTTCTGCTCCATCTGCATGCCCATCTGCTTTTCCATCTGCTTCAGTTCATTCTGCTTGTAGGTCTTTCCCCATACAATATAGAACTGGCTACCGCTGCTCTCGCGTTCAGGGTTTACCTCATCTCCCAGACGGGCTGCACTCAAGGCACCACGCTTGTGGAAAAGTTGTGGATAAACAAACTCGGCAGGGATGGTGTAGTCAGGTCCACCTGTGCCCAGCATCTTGCCTTTAGGAGCGCCCTTGCTGTCAGGATCGCCGCCTTGAATCATAAAATCCTTGATGACACGATGGAAGAGTGTGCCGTCAAAATATCCCTCCTTCGCCAACTTGATGAAGTTGTCGCGATGCAGAGGTGTCTCGTCGTAGAGGCGAACCTTGATATCGCCCTCTGATGTCTTAATC
>JAJXBQ010000092.1:0-12128 GCA_021640525.1 Segatella copri | reverse complement strand
GTCATATACTCTACCTCCTTTATTATTTTATTCTTTTGACTTCTGCTATTATCTTCTGTTTCATCACATCCCAAGATGTAGAGTTCAACATCTTAGGCATAGGCTGCTGTTCTGCATCATCGAAATAGGTTAAGCTCATTAAAGCCCTAAAGAAGCTATACTCCGGGTACTTTTGTTTATAGAATTCCAGCAATTCAGAAAGTTTAAAATGCGTCAAAAGGAAATATACATCTACAAAATCCTTACGAGTTCCACGCCCTTCAATAGCATTAACTTTCATCGCGGCAATATCCTGAGGAGATGCTAATCTTAGACCATCTTCTATCACCGCAGGAGTCAACCACGGATAACAGCTATAATGAACAAAATCTACCTTGATTCCATCTACTACATAAATTCTAATGGTCTCCGTTTCTTTCAAAACCGCAACTTTCCCATATTGAGACAAGATATTCTTTGTTTCCGATTTTTCACACTTCAAATCTCCAAAGAAATCTAAATCTATAGACTGTCTATGACCATATTGTAAAGCTAATGCAGTGCCACCAACCAACCGCATAGCAGAAAAGGCTGATTCTTGCATCAGTGATTTCAAAAGTTCCAAAGTGTGGAATTCAATTGTATCGTATGATAACATCTGTAATCCTCCTTTCTTGTATTAGTAATTGCACAAATGTATGATAAGCATACAGGATCTAACGTACGCATATTCTTGCATACGTCCGCTATTTTTTCCAATCCATAATATTTTAAAATAATGTTCCAATCACTCCATTGACCATACTCCAAGACTCTTTGTACAAAGAAAGAAGGATATGTATCCATATCAAGTTGGGATTTATCTACATCCCAAAACAGAACAGGAGACAACTGGTTGATATATTTTTCTTTATCCATACAATTATACATAAATCTTTAACCACTGCAAAGTTACGACTAATTATCGTAACCGCCAAACATTTCGGAGAATATTTCAGCATCGGGCACACAGAAAAAGCCCCGACTGTATCCCTACAGCCGAGGCTTAGCCTAATTTTATGTTTTAATCACAACGATTTACACCTATTTAGCCTTTTTCTTGAAGACATAGTACCATCCGGTACTACCATCAGATTGACAAGCTGCTAAAACAAGCTCGTCATTAGATGCTACCAAGACATAATACTTTTGGAAAGCAGCATCACCTTCATTAACATTTACACCCATAGGAATAACAAACTTATCATTTGTTACTGTTGGGAATGAGATAGTACCCTTATCCCAAGAAGCATCCTTGTGCTCAAGCACATTCACCTTGATAGGAAGCGTTGTACCATCACCATTAGTTGCTGTCTTGGAATTGGTATCAATGGTAAAGTAAGCATGAGTACCGCTACGCTTTACACCGCCAGCTTTGCTACTACCTTGGCCTTCAATGTCTGTATATGATACAGTCCACCACTGAGGACCATTACCGCTACCGAAAGAACCATTGCCCCAAACACCAGAAGCCTTTTCGTTCCACTCCCATGTGGTTGTACCGTCACCATCTTTACCACCTGCGAGATATTCAAGAAGCTCTGGCTTGGTAGTCAAAGACTCAACTTCGAAAGAACCAGCATTGTAAGTCTCCTGAGTGCCATCTGCCTTGGTATAAGTCAAGGTAATATTGAACTTACCTTCCTCAACAACCATCAGCTGATCGCCATTCAGAGTAGCTGTACCAGCAGCCTCATCAGTGCCTTCCTTGGTAATAGCCCAGTCAGAAAGCACACCGTTACCATTCTCAACTTTGAAGACATTACCCTTCTTGCCTTCCTTGATTTCCTGAATCACCTTTACCTTGCCTGCATCAAAAGCAGTACCGAACTGTACAGACTGACCAGCGAACTCGCCTACAGTAGAAGTATAATTACCCTCAGAACCAGTTACGCAGAGACGCTTCTGAAGTTCTGCAGAGAGATAAGTAATCTCATCCACGTTCACCGTGAAGTCCTTGGTAAAGTCAACAGCCACGTTCTTGCAGTGCATAGTAACGGTATTGGCACCTACCTTAGTAACATAGATGGTATCGTATGCCTTGGAAGAAGTTACCGCACCTTCAGCCAACTGGTCAGCAGTCCACTGGCTTGTGATAGGAGAATGATTCTCAATGATGATACGGTTGCTATTCTTACCATTCACCTGAACAGGTGTTACCTTCGCCTCTACGCTCTCAGCTGTTACATTCTCAGAGAATCCTGTGCTGCCTGAATCGGTAGAAGGATCACAAGAAGTATAAAGCAATGTCAGCATAGACAATGCAAAAAATATCTTTTTCATATACTTATTCATTTAAAAGATTAAAGAATTGATTACTTCCAGCCCTGATATTCAGAATCAGCACCAGTCCAACCTTCATTCTGCTTTACGGTACCCAAAGCCACCTGAGTCTCAGGCATCTTCTGGAAGCCGGCAGTAGCATTGTAACGGGCAGTATAACCTCCATTGTGTGGAGTATTCTTATCAGGCTGTCCGCAATAATAAACAGCAACACCATTCTGCTTCTCAAGAGCAGCTGCGGCAATATGCCAACGACGGAGGTCGTTCCAGCGGGTACCCTCGCAAGCCAACTCCCAACGGCGCTCGTTTCTCAAAGCTTCCTCAGAATAAGCTGCAATAGGGTTCAAACCTGCACGCTTACGCACCTCATTGATACCAGCCACATCCTTCTTCAACTCACTCTGCATCAACAATACGTCAGCGAAACGGATGAGTACCAGATCGTGGATGTTATTCAACTGCATATTCTCCTTTCCAGCTACATCCCAGTTGCCAGGATACATCACATTCTCGAATGTACAAGAATAGCCATCCTTCAACTGATCATTCTTACAAGAGATAGGAGCCCACTTCTTGGCATAGTAATCAGTTTCCTGAACAAAGTCAGACCAACCACCTTTCTTATAGGTTGCTACCTTAGACCAGTCCTGGATAGAAGCATCACGGCGTGCATCATTAGGCTCGGCAGCAGCCCAATCCTTTACCAGGTTTGGAGCTACAGGACCAGCACCCCAACCCTGACCGAATGGGAAGGTATTGCCATAAGCCTGAGCACCACGAACACCAAAGTGAAGAGCATAATTATTGGCATAACCAATCGTTGTACCCCAGTCAGCGTACTTGTTAAACTTGATAGAGAACAAAGTCTCAGGGTTCTGAGCTGCATCATCCTCAACCCACTTGAAGCCCTGACCCTTGGTGTAATCGTAATCCTCTACAGTGCATCTGTTGGTATAAGCCCAGAGATTCTGATACTTATCCACCAACTTGCGGCCAGAGTTAGCCACACAGTCATCAATGGCTGTAATGACATTCTCCTTAGACAGAGTAGTTCCATCAGGAAGCTCTACAGAAGTCAGAGGATTGTAAGTAGTGCTGGTCAGATCAGCCAATGTAGAACCATTGCCAAAGAAACCAGAATAGAACAACCATGCACGACCCAGCAGAGCCTCAGCAGCATACTTATCAATATGACCATCAGTGCTCTTAGCAGCAGGCAAGAGATCGACAGCATCACGAAGATCCATCAGAATCTGCTTCCAAGGGTCTTCAATATTACCTTGGGTGATAGCCTCAGAACCTGGCTTCAGACGCATAGGTACATTTCCGTACATAGAAGCCAACTCATAATAATAGAAGGCACGCAGGAACTTAGCCTGTCCCATCATTGAGTTTTTGGTATCCTCATTCATAGAGGTATTAGGAAGAGCCTCTATCAGAGTATTGGCGCGGTTGATACCCTTGTAACGAGCCTCATAGAACACGTTGGTCATATCGGCATTGTAGTTACAGAGCAAATCATCTGCCTGCATCAACTTATCGTTGACACCACCACCACCGAGCATATCATCACTAGCCAACTGGGCATAGTAAAGGAAACTCATCTGAGGGTCTGCACAAACCTGGTTCAAATTCTGGTAAACACCAGCCAATACAGCCTCACCATCCTCCTTGGAAACAGGGAAGGTACTGGTAGATAACTCGCCGATATTCTGCACATCATTGATGTCGCAGGATGCCAAGCTAAGTACCGCCATGGCTGAAGCCAAAAATATATTTAACTTTTTCATTGTGAATTCAATTTTAGATTAGAACTTTACATTTACACCAACCATATAGGTACGAGGCTGAGGATAGTTACCTACATCAACACCAGTTACCCATGAGTCTGAGCCGATAGCAGTACCATTCTCTGGCTCCATACCCTTATAACCGGTAATGGTAAAGAGGTTCTGGGCAGCGAAATAGAGACGGAGCTGCTGGAATGGGCTGTTCTTCCAAATCTTGGTGAAATCGTAACCCACGGTCAGATTCTGAAGACGGAAGTAGCTGGCATCCTCAATGTAAATATCAGAAATGGTCTGCCAGTTTGGACCTGCATTCATGTGGGCGAGCAAAGGATACTTGTTGGAAGTTCCCTCACCATGCCAGTAGTCATACACCTCTGTAGTGAAGTTCTCGTACTCACCATCGGTGAACTTGCGGAATGAACGAGCCACCTGCTGACCGAATGCTCCAAAGCCTGTTACAGAAAGGTCGAAGCCCTTGTAAGATGCACCGAGAGTGATACCCATGGTTACATCTGGATGTGGATCGCCAAGTTCTGTCTTATCGTCATCATTGACAACACCATCGCCATTTACATCCACAAACTTCAAGTCACCTGGCTTGATATCGGTACCCTGCTTAGAGTTAGCGGCATTGCCCTTGCAGTTTTTGTCAAGGTAAGCCTGAACGTCTGCCTCATTCTGCATCACACCTTCTGTCTTGTAGCCCCAGAAATAGCCGATAGGATGACCTTCCTCGAAACGAGCCATATAACCGGTATTCTGAGCCAAGAGGTCATTACCACCATTGTTGTACTTCTGGTTAGACTTCACCTCTGTCACCTCGTTGTGGTTGTAAGCCATATTCCAACCTACGTTGTACTGGAAGTCCTTACCAATCTTATCGTTCCAAGAAAGAGAAAGCTCAATACCCTTGTTCTCAACAGTACCAGCATTCTTCATCTGGGTAGAGAAACCTGTTGTTGGATCTACAGGAACCGCAACCAGCAAGTCCTTGGTCTTCTTGTTATACCAATCCAAGGTGAAGCCCAGGCGTCCACTCAGGAAACGGGCATCCAAACCGATGTTCAACTGCTCAGAAGTCTCCCAAGTCAAATCCTCATTAGGCAGACGGGAAGGAGCAGCACCGGAAACATACTGGTCAGGATTACCATTGAAGGTATAATAGCTACTTGTATTAAATGCGAAAGCACCCTGCCACTGGAAGTTGTTAATGGTCTGTGCATTACCATTCTGACCCCAACCAGCACGAAGCTTCAGGAAGTCGAGCCATGATACAGTCTTTGCCATGAACTTCTCGTTAGAGATAACCCAACCGGCAGATACAGATGGGAAATAACCCCAACGCTTACCTGGAGCGAATTTAGAGTTACCATCGGCACGCATGATGGCAGAAAGCATATACTTCTCATCGAAGTTATAGTTGATACGACCGAAGTAAGACATACTACGAGAGTCGTCACAAGGTGTACCTGTAACGGCTGCAGCATTGTTATTCTTCATATAGCTCATATAAGCATGAGTCATATCACCGAACACCGAATTAGAAGAAGTAGCATTCAAAGAGAAGCCGAAGTCTGGACGGCTCTCGCTATACTCTGTACCTACCAGGACATCGAAGTTATGCTTCTTCTGCAGATCGAACTTATAGCTCAAGGTATTGGTTGTACTCCATCCCCAGCTTGTACTCATGTTATTTGTAGCCTTATCCTCTGTGCGGAAGCCATCGGCATTGGTTCTGTTGGCATCAAATACAGGGAGGAATGCACGCCAGGTAGAAGTTCCCTGGTTATAGTTCAACTGACCACGGTAAACCAGATTCTTGATTGGCTGGATCTCCAGATAACCAGTAACATGCAGATTCTGGTTGATGCTCTTGTTGTGACCAGACTGCTGGTTCAACATCTTATAGACAGGGTTTACAGAATAAGAATTGTAATTATCAATCCAACCCTTCAAATCCTCAGCCTTGGTATAGCTGCCATCTGCATTATACATAGGAATCGTAGGGTTGGCGCGGAGCATATTAGAAAGCTCATTGCTATACTGGTTACCAATCTGGATACCCTGATTCTGCTTGTGCTGATAGTAAACATTCTCACCAATCTTCACAACATCCATACCCTTTTCTGTGCGATAGATAACATGCTCAGAATTGATACGGAAGGTGAAACGGCGGTAGTCTGACTTCACGAGATTGCCAAACACACCATCCTGATACTGATAACCGGCACCCATAGAGAAGGTAGAACGGTCGGAACCACCAGTAACGTTCAGGGAATGACTTGTTGTAACGGCATTCTTGTTGCGGATAGCCTCTACCCAGTTGGTTCCTTCGTTAGAACCATCCATATAAGAGTTGTAGAGGTCTTCACCCATAATGCTCTTCCAATCCCAGCCACTTTCGCCACTGTTGAAACGCACCTGATCCATTACCTCCATATACTGCTTAGCTGTCAGCATCTTTGGCATGCGATATACGTTAGCCCAACCTACGTTGGCATCGTAAGATACCTGGATCTTACCCTGCTTACCCTGCTTGGTAGTTACAAGGATAACACCATTGGCAGCAGCAGAACCGTAAATGGCACAGGATGCGGCATCCTTCAAAACGTCGATACGCTCGATGTCGGCAGGGTTCAAGTTGTTGATATCACCTGCTACACCATCAATAATATAAAGAGGAGCTGTGTTGCCGTTGGTACCGGCACCACGGATAGAAATCTTAAAGCCATCACCAGGCTGACCGGAAGCCGCCTGAATGTTTACACCAGGAGTCTGGCTCTGCAAGGCGCCCAACACCTGAGTGGTATTCATCTTCTGAATATCATCACCCTTCACCTCAATGGTAGAACCGGTAACGAGCTTCTTCTTCTGAACACCATAACCTACGACAACAACTTCTTCGAGAGTCTTGTCGTCTGTCTTCATTGTGACGTTTAAATTAGACTGATTACCTACAACGATTTCCTGCTTCTGGTAACCGATATAAGTAATAACAATAGTAGCACCAGGCTTCACGTTCAATGAGAAGTTACCATCCAAGTCAGTAACTGTACCATTTCCGGCATTACCTTTCTCTACTACACTTGCACCGATGATAGGACCTTCTGCGTCACTTACATTACCGGTAACCTTCTTAGACTGCTGTACTGAGTTAACAGCAAAATTTGGAGATGTTGCCAAAGCTTCAGTTGTGTAACTCAAGCCTAAGGATGCCAACGCTCCAACAAGCAGCACTGATTTTCTTAAGTTTAGATTCATACTTATGTACTTTCTAGGTTTGAATAGAATAAACATTACTTAATTGACTAGCAAATAGCCACACACTCTTGTCTCTCTGCAACTACCAGCTGCACGGAAACAATCCTTCTTTCATTTTAAGCTGAATTGATACTCATAGGTCATTACTTTTTATTTTGTTAGTTTGTTATTTTAGCTGTATTTCCGGCGAAACGATGTGAGGTATCTTTTAGTGGTATCGTTCACATTCGTATCACCGCTGCAAAAGTACAATACTTTTTCGAAAAAGGGTGATACTTTTTTGCTCAATTTGTGTATTTTTCGTAAGAAAGGTTATTTTTTTAATAAAAAGTCGATAAACACGAAAGATTTATTAACTTTCGTGTTTATCGTACACTTAACATTTTAACAGTATTAATGGTACATTTTTGCACATAAAGCAATAAAGTATCATTATTTTGCGTCCTTCACCTACTTTGTCGCAAGGAAATTGCGCACAGGATTGGCATACATTGCTAAAATCTTCTCCTTCAGGAAGGCTTCATCCTTGTCTGGAAGCTGAATCTTTGCCAACTGTCCTGCGATATATTTCTCGAAGCGAGCCTTATCTTCCGGTGTATATTCAGAAGCATGAGCCTCGGTATTCTCCAAGAGATCGAGCGCCACATAATTGCCTGGATAGAGACGGTAGTGGCTATGTATCTCATGATCAAGATGGGCAGCAATGGTATTGAAGAGTTCCTGCTTCGGCATCTCAGGGTCGAGGGTATCCAGATACTCATCGATACATGGGGCTGCATGATAATGCACATGTCCCTTGTAACCGAAGATACCGGTCTGCATGCTTACGAGATCATCCATAGGTCCCTTCTTCCATCCTTCCACATCACGCTTCTGCTGATACTCCTTAGCCTTGAGGAAATCGCAAGGGTCGTACTCATAGCTGATAGACAGCGGTACGAGATGGAGCTGCTTCAGGCGGTCAATAACGCTGCCTTCTCCGCCCATCGCCATCATCTGCAGGATGCTTTTCTGTGTGCGGTCGTCGCTATCCTTGGCTCTACCCTCTCGCTGGGCAATCCAGATATTCTCGTTCTTCTCCTTGATGGCGAAATGCATGTAATCGGAAAGACGTTTGCTTGACATCAGCATCTGGCGCATGCTCAGGGCACGCTCCACGATAAACGCCTTGTTGACACGTACCAGGTCCTTGACCCAAGGAAGAGACAGAAGGTTATCTCCGATAGCAATCTCGCAGGTGGTCTTGAAGCCATTGTCGATAAGCATTACATCGAGGATTGCTGAATCGAGCACGATATCACGATGGTTACTGATGAAGGTATAGTTGCGGGTATTATCGATGGCTGCGCAATCCATCTCACAACCCGTTGCTGCCTTCTCCAGGATGCCATGAACAAAATCGTAGGCGAAAGCCAACTGGAAGTCGAGATTGGTCTTGCAAGCCTTCAACTTCTGGGCAATCATCTCAAAAGGAACTTGTGGATAAAGATAAGCAAGTACTTGCTTGAACTGATCGTTTGAAAGCAAACGGTCGAACACCTCTGGAAGGTCTTCTGGCTCCCAAGGTCGAATGGTATCAAATTCTTGAGGAATCTTCATAACTTTATGTTTTTTTTCGGGAGTTAAGGAGTTAAGGAGTTATAGGAGTTAAGACAAATGTTCCAAAACGATATCTTTACATTCCATTAATTCTACCGTTGTCTTAACTCCTTAACTTCTTTAACTCCTTAACTCCTCATTAATTATTAGAACTGATTCTCCACGATGTCGCTGAGCACATCCTTGATGTCAAGGCCTGCAGCGCGCACCTGCTGAGGAATGAAGCTGGTAACAGTCATACCTGGAGTGGTATTGATCTCCAGCATATTCACCTTGTCCTTACCGTCCTTATCCTTAGAGATGATATAGTCGATGCGGATGATACCATTGGCATGGAGGATATCGTAGATGCGGGATGTGGTCTTTGCCACCTCTTCAGCTGTCTCAGGAGAGAGACGGGCTGGAGTGATTTCCTGTACCTGACCATTGTACTTGGCATCATAGTCGAAGAACTCATTGCTGGTTACCACCTCGGTAGCTGGCAAGACAACGGTCTTCTCTGCTGTCTTGTAGATACCCTGAGAAATCTCAGTACCATCGAGGAAGCCTTCAATCATCACCTCATTGCTCTCCATGAATGCTACACGGAGGGCAGGAGCCAACTGGTCGGCATTCTTCACCTTGCTCACACCGAAGCTACTACCGTCGGCAGCAGGCTTTACGAAACAAGGCATACCGATGCGCTCGGCAATCTCGTCCTCATCATACTGTTCTCCACGACGGAGCAAGATACTGTCAGCCACATTCACGCCGAAACCACGCAGGTAGTTGTTGAGCACATACTTGTCGAAAGTCATTGCCTCTACCAGCACACCGCTTGTAGAATATGGTAAGTGGATGAGGTCGAAGTAGCCCTGCATCACACCATTCTCTCCAGGCTGTCCGTGGATGGTGATATAAGCATAATCGAAATAGATATGCTTACCGTCTTTCACAAACGAGAAGTCGTTCTTGTCAATATCAATAGTCTCACCGTTATCTAAAGCCACGTGCCAGTCGGTGCCCTTTACATCGACGAGATAGATATGATAACGCTCCTTGTCGAAGAATGAGTACAAACCCTGACCTGAGCGCAAAGAAACATCGTGCTCAGAAGAATCACCACCACATACGATGGCTATCGTTCTCTTGCTATTTTCCATAATCTCTAAATATTTTTGAATGTATCTTTTGTGGTGCCTGCGATGAAGCCGCGCCACTTTTCTATTAATTGTCTAAAATCTTCCGGCCACTCACTGTCGAAGTCCATCTGCGCCTTTGTTGTAGGATGAACAAAGCCGAGGGTCTTAGCATGGAGAGCCTGACGTGGGCAGAGCTTGAAGCAATTCTGTATGAAAGCCTTGTAACCACTGCTGCGCTGACCTCTCAGGATCTCGGCACCACCATAGGTTTCATCCATGAAGAGCGGATGACCGATCTGCTTCATGTGGGCACGGATCTGATGGGTACGGCCCGTTTCCAGGATGCACTGTACCAAGGTGGTATAGCCGAAGCGCTCCAAAACCTTATAATGGGTAACTGCACTCTTGCCAATACCGCTATCCGGGTCGAAGACCTTCATACGGAGACGGTTCTTGGGATCACGACCGATATTGCCCTCGATGCGTCCCTCATCCTCCACGATATTACCCCATACCAGCGCATTGTAACTGCGATGGGTAGTCTTGTTGAAGAACTGCTTGCCCAATGCCGTCTTGGCAGTAGGAGTCTTGGCTACTACGAGCAATCCGCTGGTATCCTTGTCGATGCGATGGACCAGACCCACTTCCGGGTCGTTGGCATCAAACTCCGGCATATCGCGCAGGTGCCAGGCCACAGCCTGAATTAGGGTGCCATGGAAGTTTCCGGCTCCCGGATGAACCACCATTCCAGCCTCTTTGTTCACCACCATCAACTGGTCGTCTTCATAAACCACATTGATGTCGATTTCTTCCGGCTTGATGCTTGTTTCATGACGAGGGCGGTCGAGCATCAGCGTAACGATGTCGTTCGGGCGCACCTTGTAATTGCTCTTCACCGGTTTAC
This sequence comes from Segatella copri, assembly GCA_021640525.1. GTDB lineage: Bacteria > Bacteroidota > Bacteroidia > Bacteroidales > Bacteroidaceae > Prevotella > Prevotella copri_S. The sequence goes on along the minus strand of JAJXBQ010000092.1, from coordinate 1,152 downwards.
CATTGACATGGATGAATCCGGCATCAGCAGCCTGCTGAATACGGTTACGGCTCTGATAGGCCATCTTATCAGCCAGGTATTTATCGATGCGAACCGGATCCTGGTTGGCATCCACCTGAACCTTCCAGTGCTCATAGAGTTCATCTCCTCCTTCACCAGAAGCAGCGTTTCCTTCCTCCACCTGGAGTTCATCATCCAGCTCGTCCATATCTCCTGCATCATCAAACCCGAAGTCGTCCTCTACAGGAGCATATACCTTATTATATATATAATCTAAAAATATCATTCGTATTACTATTGAATTCTTCACTCATCACTTTTCAATTCTCCTACTCCACCACTTCCTTCTGATGGTGTTCATGCGAAGGAGCAGGCTCTGTGGCTTCCGTACCAGGAACCACCTCGAAGTTGTCTTCATGAGTTTCTCCGCTCATGTCACCTTCGCCTTCCATCACATCTTCTTCGCCGTGATAAACCGGATCTACCACATCGATAGAATCATCAACACTCCGTTTACCATTGCCAACCTGTATGACAAGCACATCATCGATAGAAACCTTATCGCCAGCCACCACATGCCTGCCCTTAACGAGAATACCGTAAACCCAGTCTTCCTCGCCAGGTATGTATTCCGGCGACCCCAGCTTGAATCCCATAGCGGTCAACTTAGCCATCGCCTCTCTCAGAGAACTGTTGTCGATGACATCAGGAATGGTAATGCGAGGAGAATGGTTGGAGTTGATCGTGACATAGATGATATGTCCCGACTTTACCACCTCTCCGAACACCGGCGTCTGCTCCAGGATACAGTCGGCAGGGAGCGAACGGACATATCCGGTATCCGAAACCACTATTTCCAATCCAGCATCATCGAGGATGCGGGTGGCATCATTGATATTCTTGTATCTGATATCCGGCACACGGATGGCCTCACCATGATGGGTGTAGATATCGATGCCGAACTTGACACCGACGCAGAGCAGAACCAGCACCAGGAACATGGCGCCCAGGTTGCCCCAGAGATACTTACTCTTAAACTTATTTATAAACTCAGATGAAGTCATTCTTTCTTTTTTGGTGCAAAGATAGGAATAATCGAAGACAATACAAAATAAAACGCCAAGTTTTTGCGTTTCATCACAATATAAAAAG
>JAJXBQ010000359.1:0-1986 GCA_021640525.1 Segatella copri | reverse complement strand
GGATTACGAAACCGTAGGAAAGAGCGGATCCATGCTGATGGTAACATGCAGTGGAACGGCGGTGATTATCTAATATTATCATTATATTATATTATATCATATGATTTCATTTGAAAGTGATTACAACAATGGTATGCTGCCAGAGATTCTAGAAGCTCTTGGCAAGACAAACGGTGATAAAACATCTGGTTATGGTTTTGATCCATACTCAGAATCTGCAAAAGAGAAAATCCGCAAGGCTGTGGACAATGAGAATGCAGAAGTGTTCTTCCTGATAGGCGGTACGCAAACCAACACAACCGTTATCGACTCCGTGCTCATGGGATGCGAAGGAGTAATCTGTGTGGAAACCGGTCATATCGAGGTACATGAATCAGGAGCAGTAGAAGCTTTCGGGCATAAGGTCATTACCCTGCCAGGAAAAAACAGCAAGCTGACAACCGGCACCCTGTCAGCCTATATGGATTCCTTCCTAGCCGACGAATCGCATCCTCACATGGTACAGCCAGGCATGGTTTATATCTCTATGCCGACTGAGTTCGGAATGGTTTATACCAGAGAAGAACTGGCTGCGCTGTATGCAACCTGCCAGAAATATGACCTCCGTCTCTTCATCGATGGTGCACGACTGGGATACGGTCTGGTTTCAGAAGCATGCGACTATGACTTGCCTTTCCTTGCAAAGCATTGTGATGTATTCTATATCGGCGGAACCAAGGTGGGTGCCATGATGGGAGAAGCTGTGGTATTCTCGGGCATGAAGGCACCGAAATACTTCTTCACCAACGTGAAGCGTCATGGAGCCTTGCTTGCCAAGGGCAGAATGCTCGGCATCCAGTTTGACACACTGTTTACGGATGAGCTCTATTTCAAGATATCGCGCCACGCCATCGCTATGGCTACCCGCATCCGCAGCATCTTCGAAAAGCATGGTATCGCCATCGCCTACGATTCCCCAACCAATCAGCAGTTTGTAATACTCTCACCTACCCTCTACGAAGCCCTTTCCCAAAAAGTAGCATTCGAGATATGGGAAAGAAAGAGCGAACATGAAATCATCTGCCGATTCGTGACAAGCTGGGCAACAAAGGAGGAAGAACTCGACGAGCTAGACCGTATTCTTCAAACTTACGCTTAAGAAGGCTAAGGATGGTTCTCCTCCAGAATCATCCTTAGCAATTCTTCATTTGCCTCGTTGTTAATCTCTGCATCCTCCAACTCGGAGAAATAGTCAAGCGTAGCTGAACATTCGCCTGTGATATCTATCCCTATCACTTTTTCATGGGCATAGATGATGCGAAGCACGGCTTGGAGCTGCATAAGTGTCATATCTCCATTGCTCCAGTCGGTGATGGCATCCTGCTTTCTCAATACATCCTTGTCGATGGATATGTAAACCGGCTCATGTATAAGTTTACCAGCCTTCGACGGCCAAGCCTGGTGATGGTCTATCTCTGCCTGACTGTAGAACAACACCCTCTCTCTTAAGTGAACAGGCACCTGGGCTATCAACTCGTCCGATGCCCCCACAATGATAATGTGTTTGACAAACGGGTTCTTCTCCAAAACATCTCTCACCCAACCGCCACATGACACAACACCCTCCCATTCCGGTTGCTGCATATCCGGATGATGGTCGAAAACAATGAGCGAGAAAGGTTCATGAATTCTTGACACCCAATATTCCGTAAGATAATGGAAATCTCCGGAATCTATGAAATGAACGGCTTTGGCAGGAAAAGGAGCCAATCGGCGATGCAGTTCCTCGCTACCCTCTTTGTCACAATAGCAGTCTACCCCTTTCATGCCCCGGCAATCTACATGGATAATATTCTTATTTGCGGCAAATGCCTCCAATTCGTATACGCCGGTAAAGTTAAGGAGAATGATAGGTATTTTCTTTTTCATATTGAATCAATTTTCTAAATGCTGATTGCAAAAATACCTAATATTCATAAATACTTGATGAATTATACATTATATTAT
>JAJXBQ010000358.1:0-1994 GCA_021640525.1 Segatella copri | reverse complement strand
GTATTTTTATATGAATAGGTAGTTTTTTTAGAAATTGCTTGGTTGTTTCAAAAGAAAAACGTACTTTTGCAGCCGGATTATCACGGATGATTCTTCTTTGAGACCTGTTGGTACTGGGAGTGAACTCCTGATGTGATGCAGTCTCTCATTGTTAATTTGTGAAATCTTAAGTATGAACAATAAACGATTTAGATAGTAATAATATGCAATTAATTTTATTATCGGGTGGTTCGGGTAAAAGGCTCTGGCCACTTAGCAATAATGCTAGAAGCAAACAGTTCTTGCCATTGCTCGAAAAGGAGAATGGGGAGATGGAAAGTATGGTTCAGCGCGTGGTACGTCAGGCTCAGGAAGCAAATCTGACCAACGATATTACGCTTGCTACAAACGCCAGTCAGCTGGATATTATCCAGAATCAGCTGGGAGAGCGGGTTTCTGTAGTTACCGAACCGGAGAGACGTGATACTTTCCCTGCTATCGCTTTAGCTGCAAGTTATCTGAAACTGAAGAAGAAATGTGAGGATGACGAGGTTGTGGTTATTATGCCTTGTGATCCTTATACCGAGTTGGAATATTTTCATACCATAGCACGTATGGTGGAATGTGTGGAGAAAAACGTCGCTGACCTCGTGCTGATGGGTATCAAACCAACTTATCCAAGTGCAAAATATGGTTATGTGGTTCCTTTTGCTGAAGGAGAGAAGTATCAGATAGTGAAGAGATTTACCGAGAAACCGGATGTGCCTACAGCAGAGAAACTCCTGGAGGAGGGTGCTTACTGGAATGGTGGTGTCTTCGCTTTCCGCTTGGGCTATATGATGCAGATTGTACGTAAGTATATGCAGAGTGAGAACTTTGAAGATACTCGTGCAAGATATAGCGAATTTCCAAAAATCTCTTTCGACTACGAGGTGGCGGAGAAGGCTGAATCGGTAGCGGTAGTACCGTTTAATGGTGAATGGAAGGATCTGGGTACCTGGAATACACTCACTGATGAGCTGCACCATGCCAGCATCGGTAATGCGGTGATGGGAAGTCATTGCGAGAATACGCATGTCATCAACGAACTCCAGTTGCCTCTGTATGTGGATGGCTTGAAGGATGCTGTTGTTGCAGCGAGTCCTGATGGCATCTTCGTCTGTGCAAAGAAATATTCCGAGGACATCAAGAAGGCGGTAGAACATCTTACTCCGCGTCCGATGTATGAGGAAAGAAGGTGGGGTACTTATCGGGTGATTGACGATTCTGAGTATGCTGACGGCAATCATTCGCTCACCAAGAGTATTACCTTGAAGCCAGGTAAGAATATCAGTTATCAGCTTCATCACCATCGTTCAGAGGTGTGGACATTCGTAGAAGGTGAGGGCATCTTTGTACTTGATGGTGAGGAGAAACATGTGAAGGCTGGTGATACCGTGGTGATTCCTCTGGAGCATTATCATGCCATCAAGGCGATTACACAGCTGACTTTCATCGAAGTTCAGAATGGTAATCCACTGGTTGAGGAGGATATTGAAAGATTCGATTATCAATGGAAAATGAAATAAAACACAAGTTTTTGTGATATAATGTCAGTATTTAAACGTGTCAAAGTGTCAGTATGGATGCTTTGGCACGTTTTTCGTATACCGGCGGAGTGACGGGTAGCAATATCTGTCGACAAAATAAATGTATAACAATTAAAATATTATAGAATCATGAACATTAAACCATTAGCAGACAGAGTGCTGGTACTTCCTGCACCAGCTGAAGAAAAAGTAGGTGGAATTATTATCCCTGATACAGCAAAAGAAAAACCACAGCGTGGTAAGGTCGTTGCTACAGGTAAGGGTACGAAAGATGAAGAGATGATTCTCAAAGAAGGTGATACCGTACTCTATGGTAAGTACGCTGGAACAGAACTCGAATTCGATGGTACTAAATATATCATGATGCGTCAGAGCGATGTACTCGCTGTAGTAGAAGAGTAATTCTTAAAGGTAAAAAAGTAAAAA
>JAJXBQ010000091.1:0-12200 GCA_021640525.1 Segatella copri | reverse complement strand
GAAAAAAACGTTCCTAGAAGTGTAAATTTACAACTCTAGGAACGTTCATATAATAATATACTTGCTTCAGCATACTCAAGTGCTTGAATCAGTTAACGGAGTCGAATGCATCGGCCAACGGAGTCGAATGCATCTGTCAACGAAGCTACTTGCGTTTTAGAACTCAAGAATCATGCTCTGGCGAGGACGGAGTTTTACGTTCTTGTTGATAAGAACGGTACGACCATTTGTAACATCCGTGGCCTTGTCATGAGAACCGATAATCTCTGCATAACGGGAAACATTCAGCTCGTTTGCCTCGTTCTTGCCGTTAATAACCGTCATCACATTCTTACCCTTATACTGGCGGGCAATTACGTAAACGCCCTTCTGAGGACAGAACTGAGTCTGCTTGCCCTTAGTAATCACTTCATTGCCCTGACGCCAATGCAACAGGTTGCTGAGCCAGTTGAACATCTGGTTCTCTGCCTGTGTTCTACCCTCTGCAGTAAAGGCATTGTGCTTATCACCAGCCCAACCGCCAGGGAAGTCCTTGCGTACATTGCCATCGGTTACACTCTTGGTACCGTTCATCAGCACCTCTGTACCATAATAGAGCTGAGGAGTGCGGTTGATGGTAAGAAGCAATGACAGAGCCTGCTTCAAAGCCAGGGTATCCTTGCCTTCACCCAGGAAGCGGTCGGTATCATGATTCTCGATGAATGCCATTACGCTCTTTGGATTAGGATAGAGATAATCATAGCAGAACACGTTGTAGAGACGGTTCATGCCGTTCCACCAGTCATCGGTCTCCTCTTTCTTTGCACTGTTGATGCGGTCGAAGAAAGCGAAATCCATAACGGTTGGCAGATAGCTGTTCTTCTCTGAAAGTTTGCTGTCCTTCTGCCAGGCTGCAGTATAGGCTGGCTCGGTTACCCAAGTCTCGCCTACGGTATTGAAGTGAGGATACTCCTCGCCCAGCACCTTCATCCAGTGTGCCATTGCATCGCGGTCGGCATAAGGATAGGTATCCATACGGATGCCGTCGATACCTGCACTCTCTATCCACCACTCGCTGTTCTGAATCAGATACTTGATAACGTGTGGGTTACGCTGGTTGAGGTCAGGCATAGTTGGTACGAACCAGCCGTCTACGGTTTCAGTGAGATCAACCTTGCTGGCGTATGGATCAAGTACCGGAGTCAGCTTATAACTGGTCTGCAGATACTTATCGTTCACCTTAGCAGCGCCATCCACCGTACCGATGTTCTTCTGATGCTCGGCAGTCTGATTTTCAGGAGCCAGCCATTCTGGTTTATTAAACCAGTCCTTTGAAGGCATATCGGCAACCCAAGGATGCTCGAAACCGCAATGGTTGAAAATCATATCCATCACAATCTTCAAACCTTTCTTGTGAGCCTCATCTATCAGCTGCTTATAATCGGCATTGGTTCCGAAACGTGGGTCTACACGATAATAATTGGTGGTAGCATAGCCATGATAGCTGCTGTTCTTGCCGTTACTTGGACTGTCGTTCTCCAAAACCGGGGTAAACCACAGAGCGGTTACACCCAACTGGTTAAAATAATCCAAGTGCTGGCGGATTCCCTCCAGGTCGCCACCATGTCGCAGACTAGGCTCTGCACGGTTGCAGGTCTTATCACGCATCGTCTTAAAGGCATCATTCTTCAGATTGCCGTTGGCAAAACGGTCTGGCATCAGCATATAGAGCACATCCTCGTTAGAGAAACCGATGCGCTTGTCGCCCGCCATCTCACGGTTCTTCAACACATACTTTACCTTCTTCGACTGTTTGCCCTGCTTGAAGTTGAGGGTCATCTCACCAGCCTTTGCCCCATCGAGGTTAAGATAAACCAGGAGATAATTAGGAGAATCAAGGCGGGCGATGCTGTCTACCTTCACACCCGGATAGTTTACCGTTACATCGGCATTCTTGATATCCTTGCCATACACCATCAGCTGGAGTGAAGCATCTTTCATGCCCACATACCAGTCGGTAGGTTCAATGCGGCTTACGTTAACTGCCGCGTTCATACTTATTGCGCTACCCATAAGCACTAATGAAGCTATTATCTTTTTCATATTACACCTTATTATAAATATATAAACTATTTCTGATAAAGAATCAAGGCTGACTGAGGGGCAATCTCAGCTTCCTTTCCCGAAACAAAGCCTAAGCCTTCCTCATTGATTATACCATTGCAGCAAGCCACGGTATAATTACCCTCAGGAATCTGCATCTTCTTTGCCTCCTTATTGAAGTTATAGATTACGATGATGTTCTTCCAGGCATCAATGCCCTCCAGATTCTTAAGCTGGAAACCTACGAGGCAAGTCTGCTTGTTGCCATTGGCATCCTGACAAGGCAGGAACTCCAGATGCTGACGTACCTTATCGCCTGTTGAAAGACGGAAGGCTGGATGATTCTTGCGGAGCTGGATCAGACTTTTGTAATAAGCAAACGCCTGCGGATACTTCTGCAGATTGGTCCAGGTAAACTGGTTGATGCTGTCAGGAGAATTATAACTATTGTGTACTCCCTTCTTGTCGCGAAGCATCTCCTCGCCGGCAAGGATGAAAGGAACACCCTGGGAAGTGAAGACGCAGGTCTGCGCAAGCTTATCGATGCGGAGCAACTCGGCTGTACGCATTGCTTCAGGGATATTCTTGTCGGTAAGAGATGCGATGCTTGCCTTCAGACGGTCTACCAGACACATATCGTCGTGGCAGCTTACATAACTGATCTGCTCGGTAGGATTGTTGGTCCAAGGCTTCTTGTCATAGTTCACCTTTGTCATATCCACCTGCGGATGAGCAATGCCACCCACAATACCGAACTTCAGGCTCTCCTCCTGACCTGTAAGACCAGCCAAAAGCGCACCCTGATGGTCATCAGAGAAAGGACCACGGAGCGCATCGCGCATATCATCGCTGAAAGCACCAATGCCCTTGAGCTGCTGGGTATTCGCCTTCACCGCCAGTTTTTCGGTAGGATAAGCACAGCTGCCTGCACTCCATCCCTCACCATAAATATAGATGCTAGGATCGATGCGGTTTACCATCTCACGGATAGCCTGCATGGTTTCGATATCATGAACACCCATCAGGTCGAAACGGAAACCATCGATATGATATTCGTCTATCCAGTATTTCACGCTCTCCAGCATAAACTGGCGCATGAGAGGCTTCTCTGAAGCAGTCTCGTTGCCACAGCCTGAACCATCAGAATACTTACCATCCTTGGTCTTGCGATAATAATAATCAGGATAGGTACGCTGGAAATTGCTGCCATTGATATCGAAAGTATGGTTATATACGGCATCGAAAATCACTCGAATACCTGCCTTATGCAGCGCCATCACCATTTCCTTGAACTCCTTGATGCGGGTTGCTGGAGAATAAGGGTCGGTAGCGTAACTGCCTTCCGGCACATTATAGTTCTTCGGATCATAACCCCAGTTGAACTGTGGTTTGTCGAGTCGGGTCTCATCTATAGAAGCGAAATCGAATACAGGCTGGAAGTGGATGGCGTTGATGCCCAGATTCTTGAGGTATTCGATGGCCTTAGGCTCGGTGAGGGCGAGATACTTGCCCTTATATTTCAAGCCGGATGTAGGAGAAATGGAAAAATCACGCACGTGAAGCTCGTAGACAACGAGATCGGCTGGCGATTTCAGGGCAGGACGCACGTCCTTATCCCATCCAGATGGATCAGTATCATACAAATCTACGATGGCGCCACGGTTTCCGTTCACACCTACTGCTTTGGCAAATGTACCTGGTGTTTCACCCTTGCCAATATCAAAGGTATAGAACTTTCCCTTGAGGTCGCCCTTTACTGTAGCCTCCCAGCGTTCATCACCCAACTTCTTCATTTTCAACGTTTTATAAGCCTTTCCTCCCTGACCTTGCTTATAAAGTCGGAGGGTTACAGAAGACTTTTGGGCTGTTGGAGCATTCAGGATAAACATGGTTTTCTCCTTGGAATACATCATCTCATTGAATGTCTGCTGGGCATTCAATGAAGTTGGTAAAACAGTTGCTGTCAATGCTGCAATTATTAGTTTTTGGATATTCATATTGTTAAGTTATTGTTATACAGGATATTAAAGCGAACTGAGCGAAGAAAACCGTGACAGATTATCTACGCTCATTTTTAGCGTATTTCCGGCCAACTGGACAGTTGGACGGAAATACGGAAATTATAGGCTTATTTAGCGAGCAACGAGATAGCGAAACCACCACCACGTGCTTCATTAATCTTCAAAACATCACCCTTCTTCACAGTCTTGTGGATGATCTGGTAAGATTTAGGGTTCTTCTCGTAGTCGGCTGTCTTGCCGTCCTGATAGATAGCGCAAGTATACTTCTTGCCCTTATCCAGGAAGTCGAGTTTTACTACGGCTGTGCGGGCTGCATCAGTCTTACCGCCTACAAACCAGTTGTCGGTACCCTTAGCCTTGCGGGCTACGGTGATATACTTAGCTGGCTCTGCCTCCAGATACTTGGAATCATCCCAGTCGCAAGCTACGTCGCGGATAAACTGGAAGGCATCATCGTACTTCTCATAATGCTCTGGAAGATCGGCAGCCATCTGCAGCGGACTGTACATTACGAGATAGAGAGAAAGCTGACCACAGAGAGTGGTATGAACATAACTCTTATTGTTGCTCCACTCAGAAAGCTTGGTCTCGAAAATACCAGGAGTGTAGTCCATCGGGCCACCCTGCAGACGGGTGAATGGCAACATTACGGTGTGATAAGGCTTGCTACCACCGAATGCCTCGTACTCTGTACCACGTGCACTCTCGTTACCCACCAGGTTAGGCCAGGTGCGACAGATACCTGTAGGACGGGTTGCCTCGTGGGCATTTACCATGATATGATGCTTGGCAGCTGTCTCGATGACACGCTGGTAGTGATTGTTCATCAACTGGCTGTAGTGATACTCACCTCTTGGGATGATATCACCTACATAACCGGTCTTCACGGCATCATAACCATATTTGTTCATCAGGTTGAAGGCATCTTCCAGGTGGCGCTCGTAGTTGAGAGCTGCAGAAGATGTCTCGTGGTGCATCATCAGTTTCACACCCTTAGAGTGAGCATATTCGTTGAGCATCTTGATATCGAAGTCAGGATATGGAGTCACGAAGTCGAAGACATCGAGCTTCTGATGACCGAACCAGTCTTCCCAACCTTCGTTCCAGCCTTCTACCAAAACTTCCTGCAAACCGTTCTTGGCTGCAAAGTCGATGTAGCGCTTCACTTCCTCGTTGGTTGCACCATGAGTACCGTTAGGCTTGCACTTGCTGTAATCGGTTACACCGAGACGCACAGATGGCAGATCGTTGGTATAGCTCCAGGTCTTGGTACCTACAATCATGTTCCACCATACACCGCAATACTTGGTAGGATGAATCCAGGATGTATCCTTAATCTTGCAAGGCTCGTTAAGGTTCAATGTCAACTTGCATGAAAGCATATCACGTGCATCATCACTTACCATCACGGTACGCCAAGGGGTATTGAATGGTGTCTGGATGAATCCCTTTCTGCCTACGGCATCAGGAGTAAGCCAAGACTCGAAGGTCAATGTTTTCTCATCCAGATTGAGGTGCATGGTTGGATAATCCAGGCAGGCTGCCTCATGGATGTTGATGTAGAGTCCGTCCTTGGTCTTCATCTGGAGAGAGGTCTGAACGCCGGTATCAGAGAAGACGGTGGTAGATGAATTGCTCTTGTAAGCTTCACGGTTTTTCGCAATAATTGAACGGATACCTGTCAATGGAGTAATGTTGTAGTCATACTCCTGTGTATCATAATCACCAGGAATCCAGTAAGCGGTATGATCGCCTGCCATGGCAAACTGGGTATGCTCCTCCTGGATGACAAAATAGTTCAGACTTTCCTGCTGAGGAAACTCATAGCGCAAGCCCATACCATAATCATATACACGGAAACGGATGGTAATGTTGCGCTTAGAAGCAGCCTGGTTCAGATTTACCTCCATCTCGTTGTAATGGTTGCGGATGGTAGCGGTTTCACCCCATACCGGTTTCCAGGTTTCATCGAAAGTCGATGTCTTGCTGCCAGTTTCAGTAAAACCATCCATCAGGCTGGTTTCCTCCATACCCTTAGAGGCATGCTTATCCTTCGCCAGCTCCAATCCGAGATGAGATGGCTTACATACAGTCTTTCCCTTATAGCTCATCTCATAGGTAGGCTGTCCCTTTTCGGTCAAAGAGAATGTTACCGAGACATTGCCGTTAGGTGATTTAACGGTCTGGGCTGCTGCCAACATAGGAAGCAAGAGACCCATCACTAATACATTCAGTTTTTTCATACTGTTCAGTTGTTGTTTATTCTTGTTTTTGAATCTTCGTTAGTTTATCTCAATCATTATCTGTTTATTCTTAAGACTGTGCAAAGATACAAAAAACAAAAATACCCTCCACGTATTGGGAGGGTATTTTTCTTCAAATGGTTGTGCAAACGTTTGCACTATATTTATAATCATGTTAGTTAGACTCTTCCAGACTGCGAAATCATCTCTGTGATATTCTTCATGAAGCGCTTGTCTGCTGCCAGATCCTCTATGTTGAGGTGCATGCGGTAACGCCAGTAATGCTTAGGGTTAGCCGGGATATTGATACGCTCGGCATCGGCATCTGGCAGACGGAGTGTCTCATCGGTTGCCAACCAGTCCTGGATGCTCAATATGCAGAGCATGGATGGAGAGGTGAGATGGCGGCTGATGATGTCACTAGCCAACCAGCCTGGGAGTGGATGAGGTGCTGGTCCCTGACGGTAGAGCATCGTATTGTAATACTCCTGGGTACGCTGGATATTCTCATCCCACCACATGCGCAGAGTAGGCATATCGTGGCTGGAAATGGTACATACAGAACGGTATGGATTACGGCTCAGATGTCCGAACTTAACCGATGGATCCTTTGGCATGCTCTGGAGCTCCAGACTCAATATCTTCAATTCGTCCATCACCCAAGGCACACAATCAGGCACCATACCAAGGTCTTCTGCACAAACCAGCATGCGGGTAGCCTGAACCAGCTTAGGCAACTTCTTCATCGCCTCCTGATACCAGAACTGGTTGTTGCGGCGATAGAAATAGTCGTTGTAAAGGCGGTTGAACGCAGCCTTGTCATTATCATAGAGCGACTCGTAGATAAAGTCAAGCTGGGCTGAGATACGTGGATGGAAGACACCCGGGTTGGTATGATCACGAACGAAGAGTACATCGCTGATCAGGGCATACAAGCCATCACGCAGCCAAAGTTCCTTCTCATCTGTTGCATCAGCAAAGAGAGCCTCAACCTTGCGCTGGGTATCTACCTCAGGCTTCATCTGATAACGTTCGTCATCCAGACGGTTGAGATACTTCTCCTTCACCTCGCCGGCACGCTCATGGAACATACGGTCCAATACCCAGTCGGTAATGAACGGACGGGTGAAACGGTCTTCCTGGAAGTGCAGACCATAGCTCTCTATTTCTTCACGGCTCATGGCAAGCGCCGGTGCAAACTGTCCGAGCAGACCATGTACGCTGCTTACCGGTATCTCCCAGATACGGAAGAAGCCCAATACGTGGTCGATGCGGTAAGCATCAAAATATCTTGCCATGTTCTGAAAACGGCGGTTCCACCACTGGCAGCCATCCTTCAGCATCTCAAACCAGTTATAGGTAGGGAATCCCCAGTTCTGACCATTGGCAGAGAAGTCATCAGGTGGAGCACCCGCCTGACCGTTGAGGTTGAAGTATTTTGGTTCCATCCATACATCACAACCATTGCGGTTTACGCCGATTGGAATATCACCCTTCAAAATAACACCCTTAGCCTTGGCATACTCGTGAGCCTCCTGCATCTGGCGGTCCAGTACGAACTGTACGAAATAGAAGAACGCCACGTTCTTGTAAGCTGCAGTCTTAGGGTCGGTAAGTGCCTTGCGCTCAGCCTCATCCCATACCTGATGATCTGGCCACTGGTTGAAATCAGCCGTACCATTCTTATCACGCAGGTATGAATACTGGGCGTAAGGAACCAACCACTGTTCAGTATCCTGGAAGAAAGCCTTGTATTCGGCTGTCTTCATCATCTTTCCACCTTCCTGATTGAAGATTTGGCGCAAGTAATTTATCTTGAAATCATTTACCTTTTCGTAGTCTATCTTATCCAGTGCGTTCAACTCAGCACGTGTCTTCTCAGCCTCAGCACGAGCCTTTGCATCCTTCAACTCAGGAAGAGCATGAAGGTTGGCATACTGCGGATGAATGGCGAAGACGCTGATGCAGCTATATGGATAACTGTCGGTCCATGTATGAGTGATGGTGGTATCATTGATAGGAAGGAGCTGGAGCACCTTCTGACCGGTAGAAGCCACAAAATCTATCATGGCCTTCAGATCACCGAAGTCACCGATACCGGCACTCTTCCTGGTACGCAATGAGAACACAGGCACCAGCGTTCCGGCAAGTTTGCGGTTATACAGAGCGAAGAAAGCCTGGTCGAGTTCATAGGATACCAACTCACCTGCCTTCATCTCCGGCAAATCCACGGTTCTGTTCATGCTGGTTTCCCAGAGAAGCTCGTTCTTCGCATTACGGAAAGCCACGAACTTAAACTCCAGATGACTGCCCTCAAGATGAGCCGCATCAATATCAGCAACCCATTCATTATAGGTATGCTGAGTCATCGGAAGAATCTTCTGCACATCCCAAGCACCCAAAGCTTTATCTGCACCCAATACACCCAGACGCTCACCATCACGAAGCTGAGGAGCACGGACTATCAGACGCACAATCTTGCTGCCCGTTTCCGGCTTCATCTCCTGTGGAACCTGATGATTGATGCAATCGGTAAAGGCGCTGCTGTAGAGGAAAGCATCCTCAGGCATAGCCTTCCAATGATCGTAAAGGGTATAAACCGCAGCCTTCTTGGCATTTACATCGAGCTGATGCTTAATCATAAGCCATTCGGTCTTGACTGCTCTACCTTCACGTTCTACACTATAATAATAGGTATACGATTTTTCTGGTGATTCAACACACCAGTCGCATGCCCATCTTTCACCATCTGTTGTCTCGAGAGGAAGTTTCAGTTCACCTTCCTCCGTCTGAATGTTTACGACGATCTGTTCGCCGAACATTGCTTTATACTCAATATTAAACTGTACTGTCATAAGACTCTTAAAGGCTCTTGAAAATGTTATAATTTATATTTGCTGCTACAAAGGTAAGAAAAACGTATGAAAAACATATCAGAAATTTGCATTTTTTTCTCACACAACCCTTGCAAACGTTTGCACATTTTCCACTCCGTAGAAACAATCAATTAATCGTTCACTCTGCTACTTACACCTATTTCTTATCCTTGATGATGCTTACAGACAGTGCACCTGCAATCAGCAGAATACCTGCCACAATCATCATATCGCTCTGATGAGAACCCACCAGACTCAGGACAGTTCCACCGCAGATGGCAGCCACAATCTGAGGGATACAGATGGTTCCATTAAACAAACCCAGGTAAGCACCCATGTGACCATATCCCTGCAAAGCATTGGTAACAAAGGTGAAAGGCATCGCCAGCATGGCTGCCCAACCGGCACCAATCATCAGGAATGGGATAAACTGCAAGTACTGGTCATGCAGGAATGGAATGAGAGCAAAGCCCACGCCACCAATAATCAAGCTGACAGCGTATGCCACCTTCGTATTCTTAAACTGAGGGAGAACGACAGCCCAGATAACACTACCTACCGCCTGTACGGCAAAGAGAATGCCCACCCAGTTGCCTGCCTCCTGAAATGCTTCAGAAGCAGGGTCGGTCGTATTCCATACGGTTTCAGCGATGGCTCCCGTAGAATAATTCCAGAGATAAAGGAAACCAGCCCAGCAGAAGAACTGAACCAGTCCCACCTTCCAGAAGGTAGATGGCGCCTTGCGCAGCAAAGTAATCCAACCGGCCTTGTCTTCTGAAGCCTCAGCATTAGGATTCTTCACTCCTCCCTCTTCCCTCTTCGCTTCATTATACTCCGCATACTGCTGTGGATTCCACTCCTTCACCTTCATTGTGGTGTAGATAACACAGAGAATCAGGATAGCCGCACCGATATAGAACGACCAGATGACAGAATCAGGAACCACACCCTTCTCAGCATAATTCTTGATACCGAGGAAGGTAAAGAGGAATGGGAAGATATATCCGGCTACAGAACCGGCATTGCAGAGGAAACTCTGGATAGAGTAAGCCTTTGCCTTCTGTTTTTCATTTACCATATCGCCTACCAGCATCTTGAACGGCTGCATCGCCATATTGATGCTCGTATCGAGGAACATCAGCGCTATCAGTCCGAAGAGCATCGCACCGCTCACGGTCAGTCCGAGCGAACCGGCATTCGGCAGCAGGCACATCACGAGGACGGCAATCGTAGCACCCACAAAGAGATAAGGGATGCGGCGACCGAAGCGGCACCACGTCTTATCGCTCAACGTGCCCACGATAGGCTGAACCAGGATTCCCATCAGAGGAGGGAGAATCCAGAAATAACTCAAGTTGTGTGGGTCAGCACCCAACGTTGCAAAGATTCGGGAGATGTTGGCGCTCTGTAGGGCGTAGGCAATCTGTACTCCGAAAAATCCGAAGCTCAAGTTCCAGAGCTTCCAGAAACTTAAATCAGGTTTTTGTTTCATATTGTTATGCTTTTATTTATATTCATTCAGAAATTAAGGCACCCCCTCTAAAAGGCGCCAGCAAGAATGTCAATTCAACATTTAACATTCAACATTCAACATTACCTCGTAGTTCCTCTCACCACGAGTCGTGTTCTCACCACTCTCTTCTCCACATCATCTCTAGGGATGGAGCCTTCCACCTGACCTATCAGGATATTGGCAGCTTCCTCGCCTACAGCTACACCTCGCTGCTCAACCGTAGTAAGCATCGGGTCGCACGCCTTGGCACGGTCACCATTGGTGAATCCGCAGATGCTGATTTCTTCAGGCACCTTGAACCCCATCCGCTTGGCGGTATAGAGGATGCCGATTGCCGTATCATCATTGATGGCAAAGAAAGCATCCGGACGATCTTCCTCTATCAGAATATCCGGCGTTATTGCCTCGGCACTGGCACGGTCATCGCAGATCTTCACCCAGTCAGGGTTCTCCGTCAAACCGTGTTTCACCAGCGCATCATGATAACCGTTATATCGGTTCTTGGAGATTTCCAGATTCATCGGCGAGCCGTAGAAGGCAATCTTCTTGCAGCCCGTATCAATCATGTGGGTAACGGCAGTAAAGGCACCCATATAATCATCTACCACCACTCGCGAGCAGTTCACGCCCGTACATATTCTATCATAGAAGATGAGCGGCACCCCATTCTGCAGCAGTTTTTCGAAATGGTCATACTGCTTGGTATCCTTCGCCTGCGAAACGATGATGCCACAAACCTTATTCTGATAGAAGTCTTCACAGATGGCCACCTCCTTATCGTAGCGCTCGTTACTCTGCGCCACCATCACACGGTAACCTCTGGCTCTAGCCTCTTCCTCGATGCCCGAAAGCACCGACATGAAGTAATAGTGTACCACCTGAGGTACAATAACTCCAATCACCTTCATCGGCTTCACCTTATTATGTCTTAAAGCCTCACCCAGAAAGTTAGGGAAGAAGTTATGTTCACGCGCGTATTTCTGGATACGCTCCTTTTGGGCAGTACTGATACGAGAACTGTCCTTCAATGCCCGGCTCACTGTGGCAACACTTACGCCCAGGTTGCGAGCAATATCTTTCATTGTTATTGTTTCTTTATCGCCCATTGCTATTAGTTGTGCTGCAAAATTACGAAATATCCTTAATATCAGTTCAAAGTTCTTGACTTAAATCAAGTAATTTCTGTGCAAACGTTTGCACAAAATAAATAACGGAATTAACATAAAAATAGTACAACATTAGAGAAAAGAACTTAATTTTGCACACAGAAACGACAAGTTTATGGGCAAGCGCCCCCATTCCTACCTTATATAATATAAGTAAGATGCCAGAAAGACTAAACAAGAGCCAGAACGGCATTTTAGAGTAGGAACGACAACAACTTAAGCCAAGAAGAAAAGAAGAAAAAGTAAATAAATTAATATAATACATTAACTTAAAAATCAAGCAAATGATGAAGCAGGTA
>JAJXBQ010000090.1:0-12267 GCA_021640525.1 Segatella copri | reverse complement strand
CTGTACTCTTTAAAGGTAAAAAAGTAAAAAGGTAAAAAAGCCTAGCGGGATGTTAAGCCAGCGAGGCTGCTCTTTAAAGGTAAAAAGGTAAAAAAGTAAAAAAAAGATGTTTTTTAAATTTTGATTCGACATAGCAAAGCCCCCGGTGCATCACGCATCGGGGGCTTTTTTTTAACCCTTTAACCAGTCGGCTACCCATATACGGTGTTTCGCCGTACATGGTATACTAACTAGCTAATAGTCAATACTTTGCAAACAAATATTATTAAACAATTTAAAAAAATTCTATCTTTTTACAGCCCCTCTTATCACGAACCAGACATGAACTGCAAGGGTGGGAAGAAGGCCGTAATGGGTGCGCATCACCTGGAAACGCTCCTTCAGGGAGGCTTTGTGGTTCTGCGTGGTCATGCCGCCATCCAGAAAATGGGTGAGGACGGCATGGACGTTGCGCAACGGGAGCTTGCGGCGAGATGACTCTCGCATGATGCGGATGCACCAGTCTACATCTGCCGAATATCGGTAGTGCAGATCGTAATGAATCTCACGGGCTATGTCTGTGCGGGCATAGAATGACTGGTGACACACCAGCATGCCCCAGATGAACGAACGCCATGTGAGCTTCTTGGGCGGAGCCAGGCGGCGGTGACGCAGGAAATGGCCCATCTCGTTTACAATATCGGTATCGCCGTAAAGTACGCCGGGCAGTACTTCTCCTTCGCCTACGCAGCCTTCTACGTACTCCAGCGTATCGGCTGTAGGAAAGGTGTCGCCGGCATTCATGAACACCAGATAATCGCCCGTAGCACGGTCGATGCTCTTGTTCATGGCATGATAAAGTCCCTTGTCGGGCTCTGATATCACCACGATTTCGTGCGAACTCTCGCCTACTGCATTGCGATGCTGGTATGCCTTCACCAGCTGGAGGGTACGGTCGCGGGAACCGCCATCCATGATGATGTGCTCGATGTTGCAGTAGGTCTGGCGCTGCACGCTGTCGAGGGTACGCTGCAACTCCTTCTCGGCATTGTACGTACAGGTTACGACGGTGAACTTAATCATAACTTATAGTTTTTGTAGGCCATCGCCTCGTTATAAACTTCAATATATTTCAATGCTACGGCATGCTGCGAATAGTTCTGTGCTACCTTCTGCAGACATGCCTGCTTCAGAGCCGCCCTGTCGGCCTCTTCGAGAACCCAGTGGATGCCACTCGCCAGGTCTTCGGTATCACGGTAGTTGGCCACGTAGCCGTTCTGCTGATGGTCTATCATCTCCGGTATTCCTCCTACCCTGAAACCGATGCTCGGCACGCCGCACGCCATCGACTCCATGATGGTGTTAGGGAGGTTATCTTCGAGCGATGGCAGCACGAAGGCATCTGCCGAATTGTAGATTGCCACAATCTGCTTCTCATCGCTGACATAGCCGAGCGAATAGGACGGCAGGGTGAGGTTTACTTCCTCGGAATGGCCGCCCAGGATGGCGATGGCGGTATTCTCCTTCATCTCGGGATAGCGCGCTACCAGCCGGTCGATGGCTTCGATGAAATAGCGCATGCCCTTGCGCTCGTCGGTTACGCGCTGGGATACGAAGAGGATGATATGCTTGTCGGCTGGCAGACCGGCACGCAGACGCGCCTCTGCCTGATCCTGCGGACAGAACACGTGGGTATCTATCGGATTCGGGATGTTGGTGATGCGCTGGCCTACGAAGAGACCGCTGCCCTTAGCCTGCCGTTCGAGCCAACGGCTACAGGTGACGAAGGAGATGGCGCCGCGATGGTAGAGTTCCTTCTTACGGCGGAATATCTTTGCTGAGAGGTCGTTCTTGCTGCCTTTATTGGGGAGAAGCGGACAGTTGCCGCAGGCGGAGGCATAGCGGTTGCAGCCACGGGCATAATGGCAGATGCCGGTAGCTGGCCAGAGATCGTGCATGGTCCATACCACCGGTTTGCCGCTGCGGATTATCTTGCGGATGTTCTTGAGTGAGAGCATGCCCTGGTTGATCCAGGAGAGATGGATGACATCTGCCTCCTGAAACTCGCGGAGCCTGGTGATATCGGTACCCGATGTTGCCATGTCTACCTCCCAGAGGCGCTGACGGGAGAAATGGAGATGCCAGAACACGCACCAGCGCTCCCACAGGAAGTTCCACTGCAACCTGAGCGAACGGGGCAGACTGACCACGGTGATGTCTTCTGTCTCCTTGTCGCGTACCAACATCTTTGCCTTAACGCCATTGTTGTTAAGGGCATCCATCAGGCGGTTGGCTGCTACTGCCGCTCCGCCTGTCTTTTCACTTGTATTTACTATGAGTACTCTCATCTGCGTATATTTTTGATACCGCAAAAAGCTGCGTATTATTGATTGATACTGCAAAGATAGCACAAATCGGAGACAAAACAAAATAAAAAGGCATGTTTTTTTCGAGGAAATCGGAAAAGAGGAAACGGAAGGGAGAGAAAGGGGCATAAAAAAACATGCCACAACTCTCAACGAGCTGTGGCATGTAATATGTTTAACTTAAAAAATCTAATCAAAATAGTCTCACGACTTTCTCAATTATCGGTTAAACAATCTACCTTAAAACCTAATAACTAAAAACCTAAATCTATTACTACTAACCTAAACAATCTATTAACCTTTTGACTCTGCAAAATTACTACTATTTCGGCTATTCACCAAATATTCAGCCAAGAAAGTGTGACGTTTTTGCATTTTTTTGATATATATCAAGCAAAAATGAACAAAAGAAACGGAAATTAACAACTTTCTGACACTTTTTCTACATTTTGCTGAATATAAAGCTTTTGCCCTTTAAAGGCGTGCTGATTGCGTTCTATCCTTTCTGGATAAGAACGGTGGCATAGGCGGAGATGCCCTCCATTCTGCCTGTGAATCCGAGTTTCTCGGTGGTTGTTGCCTTGATGGATATCTGGTCTTCGTCTACCCCCATCACCTCTGCCAGACAGGCTTTCATGGCTGGCACATGCGGGTTGAGTTTAGGGCGTTCGGCACAGACTGTGGCATCGATATTGCCCAGTGTATAGCCCTTGGTAGCTATCAGTTCCATCGTTTTGCGGAGCAGTATCTTAGAATCCACATTCAGTGTCTCTGCTGCCGTATCCGGGAAATGATATCCGATATCACGCATGTTGGCAGCGCCCAGCAGGGCATCGCAAATGGCATGTATCAGCACATCGGCATCGCTGTGGCCCAGCAATCCCAGTTCATAATCTATCTTGATTCCTCCCAGCCACAAGTCGCGGTCAGCCACCAGCTTGTGGACATCATATCCAAATCCTACACGTATATTCATCATTAGAAATTAAACATTGTAAATTATACATCGTAAATTACTGAGCTTTCGCAAGTTTTGTCCCATACGCCCTGAAAGGGCAGAAGCTCCTAGCCCAGGGCAGCGCCCTGGGTATAATGGCAATCTGTAAGGCGCCCTGTAAGGGCAAAAGCTTTATATTTTGCCCAGTATTTTGAAGCTTTTGCCCTTACAGGGCGACAGGTTTGCGCCCGTAATTACCCAGGGCGTTGCCCTGGGCTAGGAGCTTCTGCCCTTTCAGGGCGTGTGGAGCTTACATGCGAACTTGAATTCATTATCTCTTAAAGAGGTCCTTCAGTCCATCCATATCAAACGACAGGGTGAAGCGGAGGGTCTGGTCGAGCGGGTTGCTCTTGGCGGTAGCCACCACATAGGCAGCATCGAGCGAAAAGACATTCATCTTGAAACCAGCACCCACGGTGAAGTACTTGCGGTTACCCTTGCTCTGACTCTCGTGATGATAACCGGCACGCAGCGCAAACTTATCATTATATACATACTCGGCACCCAGACCATAGTTGATTTCCTCCAACTCTTCCTTGAAACCGCCAGGGGCATCGCTGAAACTCTTGAAGATACCGCTGATGCCCGAAATATCATCATACTCACGATGCACACGGTCTTCATATTCTGAATTGTCCTCACCCTCTTCCTGCTTCGGAACGGTAGGCACCAGATACTTGTTGACATCGGCTGCCAGGGTAACGCGGTTGTATTCGTCGATAGGAATCATCAGCGAAGCACCCAGACGCATGTTGGCTGGCAGGAACTCGCCATACTCCTTGCCACTGAAGGTAATCTTACTACCGATGTTAGAAATATTCAACCCCAAACCCAACTGGCATTCGCGCTGGCCGATGACCACATAGTTCTGGTAATAGGCAGCAATATCGGCTGCGAAAGCGGAGGCTGGCGAATTATCTTCGGTATAATCGAAGCGCATATCGGAATAGATCCAGCGGATGGCGGCAGCAAGAGAGAACTTCTCGCTGAGCATCAGAGAATAAGCCACATCGACCGACATCTCGTAAGGATTGATGGTCATACCCGTGCCACTCTCGGCACCCTCTTTGCTGGTAAACACTTCGCCCATATTGAAATAGCGGAGCGATGCAGATACGGAACTGTAATCACCAATGCGGTAATAGCCAGACAGATAGGCAAGATTCATATCATTGACCAGCGAGCGCAGCCAAGGGGTGAAACTGAGCGACACACCGGCACGCGAAATGGTGAAAGGATATTTTGCCGGGTTCCAGTACTGGGAGTTGACATCAGGGTCGGTAGCCGCACCGACATCTCCCAAACCGCCACCACGGGCATCAGGAGCTATGGTTTGCGAAATGACTGCATAGTTCACAGGATTGAAGAGGTCTTTCTTATCCTGCGCCTTCACTTCTGATGCCATCAGAGCGAGACATCCCAAGATGAACATCTTATAGATTCTTTTCATTGCCATTGTAAATATATTTTTATTTGATAATGATGAGTTTCTTGACTTTAGAGGTGTAGCTGCTGCCATCGCTCGCCACCTTGACGCGATAGAGATATACGCCGGTGCCCAGAGGGGTGCCGCTATCGGAGGTGAGGTCCCAGCTTACGGTATAGCTGCCCGAGGTAGGTACACCGCTTTCGGAATGGCGCCAGTGCTGTCTGCCCGACGAATCGAACACTTCTACCACCACGTCCATATCGCTCTCTGTGCGGTCGTGACTGATGATGAAGGTGGTGGAGGTCTTAGCCGGATTGGCGGTTACACCCACATCGAAGAGCGCCGGACTCAGTGCCTTCACCACATTGAAACGGAGCTTCACCGTAGAACTGTTGTTCTGGATATCCCAGGCTCGGAAAGTGAGTTCGTGCCTGCCCGGTTCCAGTTGCGGTATGCTGTAATAGGTAGAACCGCTGGTATAGGTTCCGAAATCGTAGGTGAAATTGCTGTTCAGCACGTAGGTCTTCGACATGTCGCCATCTATCACCAACTGCAGGTCGTGGCCGATACCGCTTCCGGCAGCATTGATTCCGTCCTTATCGGTTATCTTTGCCACAAAGAACGGGGTGGTGTTGACATTGCCGCCATCTACAAAAGAAGGCGAATTGAGATAGCAGTAG
This sequence comes from Segatella copri, assembly GCA_021640525.1. Taxonomy (GTDB): domain Bacteria; phylum Bacteroidota; class Bacteroidia; order Bacteroidales; family Bacteroidaceae; genus Prevotella; species Prevotella copri_S. The sequence continues at coordinate 6,816 of JAJXBQ010000090.1, read as the reverse complement.
ATGGAAGGACCGATGGAATCGTTCTTCTGCTCCTCGCTCTCGCCTACCGTAAACTGCTCGCTGGAGCCGTGGGCGGAGAGGGTCTTGGCGGTATTCACCGCATAGAGGTTGACCAGACCGCTCTGGTTAGAATAATTGATATCCAGCGGAACGGCAAAGGAGAAGGCAAACTTGCCGCCTCTTACGCTATCGGTGCCCTGATACAGGGTCTTGGTTCTGTCTTTGTATTCGAAAGCCGTCTCTGCGCCATCCTTGTCGGTATTGTTCAGTCGACAGGTAACCGTCTCCTTGGAATCTCTTACGGTAGCGGTGATGACGCCCCGGAAGTCGTCTGCTCCCTCAATATGACCTGCCATGCGGGCGATAGAGCCTGCCTTCAGCATCGGCAGGGTTGCGGCTCCGGCAACAGGAATACCATTGATGGAATCTACCACAATCTGATGCATAGGCAGATTGAGTGCAAGAGCCGGGTCGCCCAGAAGGGAATAGTGAAGATAGTTTACCGTGACATCAGAGCCGGAATTAGGTACGTTGCCGCTCACCAGGTCGTTCTGCGCCAGTCGGTGCGCCTCGCCTATCGTGACAGGCTTGCCGTCTACCAGACTGAGCACTCTGTGGATGAAGGCACGGTTGATATGTCTGTTATACTGGGCGTAAACGGTACGGGTGGTGCCATAGAAGGCTACTGCGCCGCCTTTTTCGTTGAGCAGCGCATATTCGCCGATGTTGGCTTCGAGTCCGTCGAACGGCATGATATCGCAGGAGGCAGTTACCCAGAGCGGCAGGTTGGTATTGCGGAAATCGGCAAAATCGTTGAGTTTCAAAACTGATTCGTGCGACATCTGTGTAGGATCGCCATGTCCGGCATAATCCATGATGAGGGCTCCCGCAGCCTGCTGCTGCTTGATGATTCTCGTTGCTTCGGGATAGGTATTGCCCGTAGAGGAGGTTTCGCGGGTATAGGCATCCCACATCACCTTTTTGACGAGATAGGCGGGATAGGTGGTGAGCACATCATTTGCCACCTCATCGGCATCCTGCATGTGGAGGTTGCCGTTTCCGTCATCGCCCATAAACATCAGGGTGTTCTGCCAGGCGCCTACATTGGCATTCTGGGCATAACTGATGGTCTTGTCTACCAGCACCTTGGCTTCTTCTGCATAGGTTACCGGGAAGCGGCCTACGGCTACATCCTGCAGTTCGCGGTTAGGATACAGTCCGGCTCCCTCGCCGAGCATACCGAACCAGCTGTCGCTGACGAAGCAGGATACGGCGCTGAAGGAGTTTTCACTCTCAAAGCACAGCAGATAATCGTCTGGATTCAGGGTTCTGCAACCGGAGGTAAGCATGCGGTTATCCCATACGCAGTCGCCGAAGAGCAGGAGATATTTCGGCATATCTGCCTCGCTCTGCGCCTTATCGGAAAGCATGCGCAGGTAGCGGCGGTAGGCGTTGGCATCGGGGGTACCGCTAGAAAATTCGTTATAGAGTTCATCGGCAGGCACGATGGTAACGCGCAGTCCGTCGTGCTGTTCATGAAATTCTTTCAGTCGCTGTGCCTGTTTCAGCAGTTTCTGTGAGGTCGGGATGATGATGACCATATCGGCTGTTCCATCGGCATGATGATCCTGGTTGGTGATGCCGTAGACATACTGGGCAGCCGGAATCTTTCCACCGGCGGCAAGGTTGGCAGCGGTAAAGGCACAGCTTCTAGGCTCTGCCCACGTTACGGAGATATAATCGAGGCGGATGGAAGCGCCCGACAAGACCTTGATAGAGATGGTATCCTTATCTTGGAAATCGGAAATGGGATAAGTGGCAACCTGCTCTGTAGCCTTGAGGTAAGCTATATCCTCCGTCGGATTGTCATCTTTGAGAGAAAGGGTGATTTTGCCCAAAGCCTTGCCATTCTTCAGAATCTGAGCCACGCTGTTTGTGACGGTAGTCAGGGCTACGGAGAGTTTGCCTGCCGCAGAACCGGTGGTATTCGTGATTACCACTTTCTTTTCATCGCCCACCTTCAGTTCTTCTGCATCGAAGAGGTTTCTGCCGCCATGATAGTAGCTGTAACCATCTGACTCGTAGAGGGAATGGTAATCGTATGACTGCGGATAATGGGAAGAGACAAAGGTGGCTGAATCCTGCACCAGTGGCTCTCCATCGGTCTGGGTAATAAAATAGTAGCCGTAATCGGAATAAGGATTACGGATGCGCTGGAGGGCGGTTTCTGACTTCCAGGATACCGGACCCTGGGCATAGAAATAATGTTTGCCGCCAACGATGCACTGAGGAACTTCCTGCAAATCGTCGGTAGCCTGCAGTTCGCTCGCCAGAAGGGCTTCGTTCTGCAGATTGCCGCCATAGCCGTAAATCTTCACCTTGCTGATATCGGAGAAGCCTGCCTGGCGCACTACCTGTTCGGTAAGCTGATGAAAACCGGTTTCGCTGACTCTGATCTTCGCCCATCTGCCTGAGGCCAGGACGGAATGGGAGGCATAAAGGGAGGTAGCTGAGCGCAAAGCATCAGAAGAAGTGAAGGCTGATACTTTGCCCTTAGCCAACAGAGAACCTCGACTGGAACGCTCGGAGCGCTTCAGAGGACGGGCATCTACCTGGAGCATGAAGCTGACCAGCAGCTGATGGCGGTTATTGCGGAATACGACAGGACTGAAATCTATCTGGAGTACGCCCTGCTTACGGCATTCGGTAACCCGCTGCTGGGGAAATACCTGCTCAGGAGGAACTGCACCCGAAAGGCGGTTGTAATTGGCGATGTCGGAGGCAGTCATATCGATATACTCGCCATATTTCAGGCTGACGGTATATACAGAATCACGATATGCACCGGTCAAAGGAATGGAATACACGAAACGGGGCAACACGGAATCTACTCTGACTTCAGAAGAGGTCAGATTGAAGAATCGCTGTGCCTGAGCAGGAACCACCAGCATGAGCAGGCATGCCAGCAGCATGTATTTCCAAACCTTCGTTGTGTTCATATCGATATATTACTTGCAATATTGTTTATTTACAATGAAAATCGAGCACCTTCCTGTCTTCGAGATAGCCTACGAGATGGTCGTCGATGTTGACAGGACCGCAGCCTGTAGGACATCCGGTATAGAGCAGGTCGCCCGTCTTGAGCGTGAAGTACTGGCTGATATAGGAGATGATTTCATCTACCTTGTAGAGCATATCACTCGTGCAGCCTTCCTGTACGGTCTTGTCATTGAGATCGAGGCGGAAGTGCAGTGCCTGGATATCACGGAACTTCTGGATGTCGACCCATTCGCCGATAACCGCAGAGCCGTCGAATCCCTTGGCGAGTTCCCAAGGCTGGCCAGCCTCGCGCAGTTTCTTCTGCATCTCGCGTGCCGTAAAGTCGATACCTACGGTTACTGCATCGTAATAGCGGTGGGCGAAACGCTGCGGAATGGTCTTTCCCAACTTGGATATTCTGACCACTACTTCGGTTTCATACTCTATTCTTCCCAGATGATCAGGGATGAAGAAAGGTTTGCCGTTATTGAGCAAAGCAGAATCTGCCTTGGTAAAGATGACAGGACGCTCTGGTTTAGATAACGTGCCATGCAGCGATTTATTGTGTTCGGTATAGTTCATACCGATGGCAAATATCTTCATAACATCAAATTTTTATATAAAAAAGAAATGGGAGTTAGAAGCAAAGCGAGGCTTAACTTCATAACTCCCGGTATTCTAATTTAACTATAAGTCAAATTAACGCTTGCTTTTGAGTAATGATTACTCAGCAGCAAGAGTAAAGCGCTGGTAAGCAACGATCTTGAGATCCTTGCTCTGAGAAGCGAGGTACTGAGCAACAGTCTGCTTGTCACCGTCACCGAACTGGAACTCCTGGTCAACGAGGCAGTTCTCCTTGAAGAACTTAGCCAGACGACCATTAGCAATGTTCTGGATCATAGTAGGGTTCAAAGTAGCAGCCTTCTCCTCACTAACAGTCTTCTTGATGTTGCGAGCCTCTTCAGCCTGCTCAGGTGTCAACCAACCCTTCTTGGTGTTGCTCTCGATGTGCTCCTCAGAGTCAACGTGAGCTGGGTTGATGCCAGCCTTCTTCAAAGCAGCGTTAACAGCCTTCTCTACGAGCTCTTCCTTAGTCTTGGCAACAGCAACCTCGAGCTCAGTCTTCTTAGTCTCCTCAGAAACTGAAGACTCGTCGAGAGCTACAGGGCGCATAGCAGCAACCTGCATAGCTACCTTGTGACCAGCTTCCTCGTTGTTCTCGTTGAGCTGAACCATAGTACACAAAGTGTGCTTGTTCATGTGGTCGTAAACCTCAATGTTGTCACCCTCGAGAACACAGTAGCCGTCGAGCTCCATCTTCTCGCCAGTGATACCAGAGCGCTGTGTAACAGCAGCCTGAACATCAGCATCGCCAACCTTCAAAGTCTTCACCTCGTCGAGAGTGTGAGCCTTGGCAGCGATAGCAGCGTCGAGGATGTCAGATGTCAACTTGATGAAGTCAGCACCGTTAGCTACGAAGTCAGTCTCGCACTTGAGAGCGATGATAGCAGCGAAATCGTTAACCTTCTTAACGAGAACGCAACCGTTAGAAGTCTCACGGTCAGAACGCTTAGCAGCGATAGCGAGACCACGCTCACGGAGCAACTCCTTTGCCTTATCGAAATCACCTTCAGCCTCTGTGAGTGCCTTCTTAACGTCAGCAAGACCAGCACCAGTCATAGCGCGAAGTTTCTTGATATCTTCAATTGAAACAGCCATAATAATATTTTTATATTAAAAAGTTAATAATAATCTTTGCTTAAAAGCTACTAAAGCCATCGAATCATAAACAGAATCAATGGCTTCAGTATATATTTCTTTGCCTAATTACTCAGCCTCGTCCTTGCGGGCAGCCTTCTTCTTAGGCTGGTCCTTCTGCTCAGCAGCAGCCTTGTCGTCAGCCTTCTCAGCCTTGCGCTCCTCGAGAGCCTCAGCGATAGCACCGCAAACAGCAGTAAGGATAGCATCTACAGAATCCTTAGCATCGTCGTTAGCTGGGATAACGTAATCAACATTCCTAGGATCAGAGTTGGTATCTACGATACCGAACACTGGAATACCAAGACGGTTAGCCTCCTTAACAGCGATATGCTCCTTCATTACGTCAACAACGAAGAGGGCTACTGGGAGACGGGCCATATCTGCGATAGAACCGAGGTTCTTCTCCAACTTAGCACGCTGGCGGCTTACCTGAAGCAACTCGCGCTTAGAAAGGTTAGAGAATGTACCATCGTTCAACAGACGATCGATGTTTGTCATTTTCTTAACTGCCTTACGGATTGTAGGGAAGTTGGTGAGCATACCACCAGCCCAACGCTCGTTTACGTATGGCATATTGATAGAAGCTGCCTTCTCAGCAACTACGTCCTTAGCTTGTTTTTTAGTAGCGACAAACAGGATCTTTCTACCTGTCTTGGCAATTGTCTTGAGAGCCTCAGCAGCCTCGTCAATCTTAGCGACAGTCTTGTTGAGGTCGATAATATGAATACCGTTACGCTCCATGAAGATGTAAGGAGCCATTGCTGGATTCCACTTGCGACGGAGGTGTCCGAAGTGGCAACCTGCCTGAAGTAACTGGTCAAAATTTGTTCTTGACATTGTTTTTTCTTTTTTAATTGTGTTTACTTTCTTTTTGAATCTAATGTTAGATCAGTCGATGAGTAGTCCCCGATTAATGGAATCTCACCGATTTAGATACTAAACTTTTTAGCTCAGCTATATATAATCTGTATATATATAATAAAATATGTATAAGATTAACGCTTGCTGAACTGGAAGCGACGACGAGCCTTTGGCTGACCTGGCTTCTTACGCTCAACAGCACGTGAGTCACGTGTCATGAAGCCTGCATCCTTCAAAGCCTTCTTATCGTTAGCGTCGATCTTAACGAGTGCGCGAGCGATAGCGAGGCGGAGAGCCTGGCTCTGACCGGTGAAACCACCACCGTCGAGGTTTGCCTTAATATCATACTTACCCTCAGCTTCGAGCAACTGCAATGGCTGCTTTACTACATAGCGAAGGATTGCTGATGGGAAATATGTCTCAATATCTTTCTTGTTGATTGTGATCTTACCGGTACCCTCTGTGAGGTATACACGAGCTACAGCGCTCTTACGGCGACCAATTGCATTAATTACTTCCATTCTACCTTAATTATTTATACTGGTTAATATCAATAGCCTTTGGCTGCTGTGCCTCGTGCTTGTGCTCTGTGCCATCGTAAATGAAGAGGTTGTCCATCAAAGAACGACCGAGAGGGCCCTTTGGCAACATACCCTTGATAGCGTGACGGAGGATCTTGTCCATTCCATCAGGACGCTTGCGCAACTCTGCTGGAGTGTTGAAGCGCTGACCACCTGGATAACCAGTGTAACGAGTGTAAACCTTATCTGTTTCCTTCTTACCAGTGAAAACTACCTTAGCGGCATTGATAATGATTACGTTGTCACCACAATCTACGTGTGGAGTGAAAGTTGGCTTGTACTTTCCGCGGAGCAATTTAGCAACCTTAGAGCAGAGGCGACCTACAACCTGGTCGGTAGCGTCGATTACGACCCACTCTTTCTTAGCTGTTTCCTTGTTTACGGAAATAGTCTTGTAACTTAATGTGTCCATTTTAAAATTTAAATTTACTACTAAAAAACGTTTTAATCTTTTTTACTCACTATTCAGACAGGTGATTCACTAACCACATACCCCGGCCACAGGGCATGCTATTAACACACCATATCTTGGGGACTCTAAGTGTATCCCCGAAATAATCGGACTGCAAAATTA
>JAJXBQ010000357.1:0-2043 GCA_021640525.1 Segatella copri | reverse complement strand
TGACATTGACACCAAATGACCCCTTTTCATTTCTTCAGCTACTTCCGAGTCTTTTTCTTGCTTTTCATTGTTTCTGTAACAAAGTTCTGATAGAAAACCAACAGAAATCATTATCTATCAGCCTTTTACACTACTTCTGCGAAAGAAAGTTGGGGTAAAAGCTTGCATTCTGCCCAAAAATGTTGTATCTTTGCACCGGCAATCGAAAGAACAGCCTTTTGTGCCTTGCTCGGGTCTTCTCTTAAGACCAACACGGGTCATAAATGATGACAGGAGCTAGTCATCAATGAAGACCCCGAAAAACGGCAGGAACGAGGCGTTCCGGGGAGTTGCTCAAAGAAACAAACATTTGAACAAGAAGAAAAAGATATGATTACAGTTGATGGATTGACCGTAGAATTTGGCGGCACCACCCTATTCAAAGACATTTCCTTCCAGATCAACGAGAAGGACCGTATAGCCCTGATGGGAAAGAACGGCGCAGGCAAGAGCACCCTGCTCAAGATTATCGCCGGTGTGAGAAATGCTACACGTGGCTCCGTTTCCGCTCCTAAAGATTGCGTCATCGCCTATCTGCCTCAGCATCTGATGACCGAAGATGGCAGAACCGTATTCGAGGAAACCTGCCAGGCGTTTGCCCATCTGCACGAGATGCAGGCTGAGATTGACCGCATCAACAACGAACTCACTACCCGTACCGACTACGACAGCGATGACTACATGCAGCTTATCGAGAAAGTATCTTCATTATCAGAGAAATTCTACGCCATCGACATGACCCATTTCGAGGAAGATGTAGAGAAAACGCTGCTCGGTCTCGGTTTCGAACGCTCCGACTTCAACCGCCCTACCAGCGAGTTTTCGGGAGGATGGAGAATGAGAATAGAGTTGGCAAAACTGCTCTTGAAATCGCCTGACGTGCTGCTGCTCGATGAGCCTACCAATCATCTCGACATCGAATCTATCGGCTGGCTCGAAGACTTCATCATCAACAGTTCGAAAGCAGTAGTTGTCATCAGCCACGACCGAAAATTCGTTGACGACATTACAACAAGAACCATCGAAGTGACCATGGGCAGAATCTACGATTACAAAGCCACCTACAGTCAATATCTGGAACTGCGCAAGGAACGCCGCGAACAGCAGATGAAGAAATATGAGGAACAGCAGAAGATGATTGCTGAAACCAAGGACTTTATAGAACGCTTCAAAGGCACTTATTCTAAAACCTTCCAGGTGCAGAGCCGCGTCAAGATGCTAGAGAAACTGGAACTTATCGAAGTGGATGAAGAAGATACAAGTCGCCTTCGACTCAAGTTCCCGCCGAGCCCACGAAGCGGTGCTTATCCGGTTCAGATGAGCGATGTGGCGATGTCGTTTGATGGCAAGAAGATTTTCAGCGGCGTGAATCTTACCGTAGAAAGAGGCGACAAGATTGCCTTCGTGGGAAGAAACGGAGAGGGTAAATCAACGCTCGTGAAATGTATTATGGGGCAGCTCCAGAACGAAGGTAAATTGGAATTGGGACATAATGTGCAGATAGGTTATTTCGCCCAGAACCAGGCTTCTCTGCTCGATGGCGAACTCACCGTATTCCAGACCATCGATGATGTTGCCAAGGGTGAAATCAGAAACAAGATACGCGATTTGCTCGGAGCCTTCATGTTTGGCGGAGAGGATTCTACCAAGAAGGTGAAAGTTTTGTCGGGAGGTGAGCGCACCCGTCTTGCCATTCTCAAACTGCTGCTGGAGCCGGTGAACCTGCTGATTCTCGATGAGCCTACCAACCACCTCGACCTGAAGACCAAGGATGTGCTGAAGCAGGCGCTTCTTGATTTCGACGGAACGCTCATCGTGGTTAGTCACGACCGTGATTTCCTTGATGGTCTTGTCAGTAAGGTTTATGAATTCGGTCATGGTCGCGTCCGAGAACATCTCTGCGGTATTTACGAATTCCTGGAATCGAAGAAGATGGAAAATCTTCAGGAACTGGAGAAGAAACAATAACCCCTATTCTATTGTTTCTTTATAAAAATAAAGCAT
>JAJXBQ010000356.1:0-2050 GCA_021640525.1 Segatella copri | reverse complement strand
GGATGAGCCTTAGATACGTTTAGGGCAGCTCTGATAACTGCCTTTGTCTGCATCTTAGCAATTTCAGGATATGTAACTGCTAGACGACAACCACGGTGACCCATCATAGGGTTGAATTCGTGTAGACCGTTGATGATAGCCTTAATCTGATCAACTGTCTTACCCTGAGCCTTAGCTAGAGCTTCAATGTCAGCTTCTTCAGTTGGTACGAATTCGTGTAGAGGAGGATCTAGGAAACGAATAGTAACTGGGTTACCTTCTAGAGCTTCATATAGAGCTTCAAAGTCGCCCTGCTGATATGGCATAATCTTGTCTAGAGCCTTTTCTCTTTCTTCAACTGTATCTGCACAGATCATTTCTCTGAATGCAGCAATTCTTGATTCTTCGAAGAACATGTGTTCTGTACGGCATAGACCAATACCTTCAGCACCTAGTTCCTTAGCTCTCTTAGCATCTTCAGGTGTATCAGCATTTGTTCTAACCTTTAGAGTTCTGTACTTGTCAGCCCAAGTCATAATTCTACCAAATTCACCGGCAATTGAAGCAGGAACTGTTGGGATGATACCATCATAAATGTTACCTGTTGAACCGTCAATTGAAATTGGATCGCCTTCGTGGAATTCCTTACCTGCTAGTGTGAATACCTTGTTGTCTTCATCCATATTGATGTCTGAGCAACCTGATACACAGCAAGTACCCATACCACGAGCAACAACAGCAGCGTGAGATGTCATACCACCACGAACTGTTAGGATACCTTCAGCAGCCTTCATACCTGTGATGTCTTCTGGAGATGTTTCTAGTCTAACTAGAACAACCTTTTCGCCTTTTTCTGCCCAAGCAGTAGCGTCATCAGCTGTGAATACGATCTTACCACAAGCAGCACCTGGAGAAGCACCAAGACCCTTACCCATTGGTGTAGCAGCCTTTAGAGCTGTAGCATCAAACTGTGGGTGAAGTAGTGTGTCTAGGTTACGAGGGTCGATCATTGCAACAGCTTCTTCTTCTGTTCTCATGCCTTCGTCAACTAGGTCACAAGCAATCTTTAGAGCAGCCTGAGCTGTTCTCTTACCGTTTCTTGTCTGTAGCATATATAGCTTACCGTGTTCAACAGTAAATTCCATATCCTGCATATCTCTGTAGTGATCTTCTAGAGTCTTACAAACTGTCTTGAACTGTGCGAAAGCTTCTGGGAACTTCTGTTCCATTTCAGAAATGTGCATTGGTGTACGAACACCTGCAACAACGTCTTCGCCCTGTGCGTTTGTTAGGAATTCACCGAATAGACCCTTAGCACCTGTTGATGGGTCTCTTGTAAATGCAACACCTGTACCACAATCGTCACCCATGTTACCGAATGCCATTGCCTGTACGTTAACTGCAGTACCCCATGAATAAGGAATATCGTTATCTCTTCTATAAACGTTAGCTCTTGGGTTATCCCATGAACGGAATACAGCTTCAATAGCGCCCATTAGCTGTTCCTTAGGATCAGTAGGGAAGTCAACGCCAATCTGCTTCTTGTATTCAGCCTTGAACTGTTCTGCTAGTTCCTGTAGATCTTCAGCAGTTAGTTCAACGTCCTGAGTAACACCCTTCTTGTTTTTCATTTCGTCAATAAGAACTTCAAAGTACTTCTTACCAACTTCCATAACTACGTCAGAATACATCTGAATGAATCTTCTGTAGCAGTCCCATGCCCAACGAGGGTTGTTTGACTTTTCAGCCATAACAGCAACAACATCTTCGTTTAGACCTAGGTTAAGGATTGTATCCATCATACCCGGCATAGAAGCTCTAGCACCTGAACGAACAGAAACTAGTAGTGGGTTTTCCTTATCACCAAACTTCTTACCTGTGATTTCTTCCATCTTGATGATGTATTCCATGATTTCAGCCTGGATTTCATCATTAATCTTTCTGCCATCTTCATAGTACTTTGTACAAGCTTCTGTTGTAATTGTGAAGCCCTGTGGTACTGGTAGGCCTAGACCTGTCATTTCAGCTAGGTTAGCACCCTTACCGCCTAGAAGATTACGCATGTCCTTGT
>JAJXBQ010000089.1:0-12459 GCA_021640525.1 Segatella copri | reverse complement strand
GAACCAGGAATGACAGGACCAGAATCTGTAGTGTTACCATTACACCATATCCCAATATCAGCAAAAGAGATGTTCATTTCTCAATTGCGAGTGCAAAGGTACTAGTTTTTTTTGAACCTACAAAATTTTTCGGCACTTTTTTCTAAAAAAAGCGCAATTTCTTTAATTTTCCACATTTTTTTTGCCTTTTAAGTCGATTTTCCATTATAATAATGTATCTTTGCAGAAAAATAGAGAATATAAATTAAGTAAGAAAGAAAAGATAAATGAACACAGTTAAACAACTCGTAGAGACTATTAAAGAAGGTATACAAGAAAAGAAAGGTCAAGACATTGTTATCGCCGACCTGACAGAAATCGATGGAAGCATTGCCAAGTACTTCATCATCTGCCAGGGAGGAAGCCCTACTCAGGTTGAAGCTATCGCAGGTTCTGTGGGAGACATCGTGCGCAAGAATCTGAAAGAAAAACCTGTAAATGTAGCAGGTCTCGGCAACGACCAGTGGGTGGCAATGGACTTTGTCGACGTATTAGTACACATTTTTCTTCCGGAAGTACGTGCTTATTACGACCTCGAACATTTATGGGAGGATGCAAAGCTTACCCATATACCTGATCTCGACTAGTCAGTCTCTCCCATCCTAACATGATGGATCAGACAATGTTTTTCGACTAAAAGTTATACATATAAAATAAAATGGAACAAAGCAATAATATGAAGCCTCGTGGCAATGGCGGACCAAAGATGCCACGATTTAATATGACCTGGCTTTTCACCATCTGCCTCATCACCATGATTATCCTCTTCTTTACAGGAGGAGGCGATGCGATTGGAGGCAGCGCTGCCAAGGAAGCCACATACACCCAGTTCAAACAGTATGTAGACAAGGGTTATGTGCTCAGTGTTGTGGCCAATAAAACAGAAAGCACCCTCAAAATATACATCAACCCGAAATATACGCGCGATGTATACAATATGCCGGCAAAGTCTGTAGGTCCTAACCCATACGTAAAAGTACAGTTCGGCTCGGTTGACGAAGTGGAACGCTATGCCAACCAGATGTTGAAGGAAAAGAAGATACGCTCCTTCAGCTACGATAACCAGAAGGATAACGACTTCTTAAGCACGCTCTTCAATCTGGCGCCTCTGCTCTTCTTCGTATTCTTCATCCTTTGGATGTCTGGAAGATTCAGCGGCGGTATGGGCAGCGGCGGTATGGGCGGCGGCATCTTCAGCGTGGGCAAAAGCAAAGCTAAGATGTACGAAAAGGGAAATGCCATCGGCATCACCTTTAAGGATGTGGCCGGACAGGAAGGTGCCAAGCAGGAAGTGAAGGAAATTGTAGACTTCCTGAAAAACCCACAAAAATATACCGACTTGGGTGGTAAAATTCCAAAGGGAGCCCTTCTCGTAGGCCCTCCGGGAACTGGTAAGACCCTCTTGGCTAAGGCTGTTGCCGGCGAGGCCGGCGTACCTTTCTTCTCCATGAGCGGTTCCGATTTCGTTGAAATGTTCGTAGGTGTAGGGGCCTCACGTGTACGCGACCTGTTCCGCCAGGCTAAAGAGAAATCACCTTGTATCATCTTTATCGATGAGATTGATGCTGTAGGCCGTGCCCGCAGCAAGAACCCAGCCATGGGTGGTAATGATGAGCGCGAGAACACCTTGAACGCTCTCCTTACAGAGATGGATGGTTTCGGCACCAACAGTGGTGTCATCATCCTTGCAGCTACCAACCGTGTAGACATGCTCGACAGCGCCTTGCTCCGTGCCGGACGTTTCGACCGCGAAATTCACGTAGATCTCCCTGGTTTGAACGAACGTAAGGCTATCTTCCTGGTTCATCTCAAACCTATCAAGATAGATGAAACTGTAGATGTTGATCTACTGGCACGCCAGACTCCAGGTTTCTCGGGTGCAGATATTGCCAACGTTTGTAACGAGGCAGCCCTCATTGCTGCACGCCACGACAAGAAGGCTGTTTGCAAACAGGATTTCCTCGATGCAGTAGACCGTATTGTAGGCGGTCTGGAGAAGAAGACTAAGGTGATGACTGCCGACGAGAAGCGTAGCATCGCTCTCCACGAAGCAGGCCACGCAACCATCTCATGGTTCTGCCAGTATGCCAACCCTCTCATCAAGGTTACCATCGTGCCTCGTGGTCAGGCTCTCGGTGCAGCATGGTATCTGCCAGAAGAGCGCCAGATAACCACCAAGGAACAGATGCTCGACGAGATGTGTTCATTAATGGGTGGACGTGCCGCAGAAGAACTCTTCACCGGTCATATTTCGTCAGGAGCCATGAACGACCTGGAGCGCGCCACAAAGAGTGCTTATGGTATGGTAGCTTATCTCGGTATGAGCAAGACGTTGCCAAACATCTGCTTTTACAACCGGAACGAATATTCATTCCAGCGTCCGTACTCTGAGTCTACAGCCCGCGAGATAGACCAGGAAGTTCTGAAGATTGTCAACGAACAGTATACCCGTGCCAAGAACATTCTGATGGAGCACAAGGAAGGCCACAATGCCCTAGCAGAGCTCCTGATCAAGAAAGAAGTGATTATGGCAGAAGACGTAGAACATATCTTTGGCAAGCGCCCTTGGTTGAGCCGTTCGCAGGAAATCATGGAAGACGAACAGCCTAAGATAGACGATGACGCCGTAAAGGAACTTCCTGAAGTTCAGGCTGCCATCAAGGAGCATGAAGAGAACCAGAAGAAGAATGCAGATTCTGATGAGACTTCCAAGAAGGATGAAGGTTCGGAAGAAAACAAGAACGAATAAAACAAACCGATATGACTGACAAACAGAAGAATCTAGTGATAAGATCCATCACAGGCGTATTTTTCGTGGTGTGCATGGTATCTTGCTTTCTCAATCCCAGGGCAATGGTTATCCTGTTCGCCCTCATTACCGGATTGAGCATCTGGGAGTATTGCGGACTGGTAAACCAGAAGGAGAATGTTACGGTAAACCGTTTCATCAGCACCGTGGCGGGTGTTTACTTCTTCCTTGCCGTGGCTGGTTTCCGCATGGGCATTGTGGGCAATTTCGTGGTTTTCGTACCTTATCTGCTCACCATCCTCTATCTCTTCATCAGCGAACTGTATACGGGCAACAAGGATGCCATCAACGATTGGGCTTACACTATGCTCTCTCAGTTGTACATCGCCTTGCCTTTCTCAATGATCAATGTATTGAGTTTCGAGACATCAGCTTTCGATGGCCAGATACATTACGACATGCTGCTGCCTTTGAGTATTTTCATTTTCCTCTGGACCAATGATACCGGTGCCTATTGCAGCGGTTCGCTTTTCGGCAAGCATAAGCTCTTTCCTCGCATCAGTCCAGCCAAGAGTTGGGAAGGCAGCATAGGCGGAGGCATATTCGTACTGATAGCAGCAGGCATTATCGGCTATATTGCCAATGATGGGGAAGCCCACCGTCTCAGCATTCTCGGTTGGGAAGGTTTAGGTCTGGTTGTGGTATTCTTCGGCACATGGGGCGATTTGGTAGAAAGCCTCTTCAAGCGTACCCTCGGAGTAAAGGATAGTGGCAACATCCTGCCAGGACATGGAGGCATGCTCGACCGCTTCGACTCTTCGCTCATGGCGATACCGGCAGCAGTAATCTACCTATACACCATCCAGTTGTTTGGATAATACTTCTTTTATGAGATAAAGGCCAAACCTATAGTTTGGCCAAGCACAAAGAAAGGCAGGGATTCCTCAAAGAACCCCTGCCTTTTTTTTCATATCACCATAAAAAACGCTAGTAGCTCCGATGGATCACGTAAGTACTTGCGATGACCCATGAAAAAGCTATACACCTTTTTCCTGTTCTTCTTCAAAGCGTTCACCCTTCTGGGCTTCCTGCGCCTCATACTGTGCCTGGGCAGCACGCTGCTGAGCCTCACGTGCCTTAGCCTCAGCCGCCAGTCGGGCTTTTTCTGCTCTTATTCTTGCCAGTTCAGCCTCTTCTTCAGCTCGCTTCTGCGCCGCCAAAGCTTCCTCTTCGGCACGTTTCTTAGCAGCCTCGGCTTCAGCTATCGCCTTCTGTCGCGCACGTTCTGCAGCCTCAGCTGCAGCTTTGGCTTCAGCTTCAGCACGCTCACGAGCCATACGGAGAAGCATTTCCCTACGCTTAACCAGAAGATCAAACATGATGCCCGCAGCCTCATCCGGCGCAACCTTATCGCCTAACTGAGTTCGAACTTCCTGATATTCTGCCAACATCTTATCCCTGCCAGGTTCTCCCGGAAGAATCTGATAAAGTTCGTTGGCAATACCATCAACCGTAAAGCGGTCGGCAAGCATCTCCGGCACAATCTCCTTATTGGCGATAAGATTCACCAGCGAGATAAACTTCACCTTGATGATATGCTTGAAACCGAAACGGATGAGATGAGGTACAGGCGTTTCATAACATACCACCTGAGGCACATCAAAAAGAGCCGTCTCTAAAGTTGCAGTACCACTGGTAACAAGAGCTGCCGTAGCATGCGACAAGAGCGGATAAGTCTTGTTACGCACCAGTTTGACAGGTGTACCTTTGATAAACTTCTCATAGTAAGCATCGTCTATCGAAGGAGCACCGGCAAGTACCATCTGATAATCTTCAAAACGCTCAGCCACCTCAATCATCGCCGGCAGATTGTCTTTGATTTCCTGCAGACGGCTTCCTGCCAGCAAAGCGATAACAGGGCGATAAGTGTCAAGATTATTCTCCTGACAGAATTCCGTAAAACTCTGATGATATCCCGACCTGAACTCCCCTACTTCCTGAGCCGTAGGATTACCTACATAGTGAATAGGATAACGGTGCTTCTTTTCAAAGAACGGCACCTCGAATGGCAAGATTGAGAAGAGTTCAGCAATATCACGTTTAATGCTGCGGATCCGCCACTCCTTCCATGCCCATATCTTAGGAGAAATGTAATAATAGGCAGGGATATTGGTGTTCTTTTTCAAGAACTTAGCTATCTTGAGATTAAATCCCGGATAATCTACCAGTATCACTACATCCGGCTTCCATTTCACAATATCTTCCTTGCATCTCTTCAGGTTCGAAAAGATGGTACCCAAATGTAGCAGTACAGGCACAAAACCCATATAAGCCAACTCCTTAAAATGCTTGACACGAGTGCCACCTTCAGCAGCCATCAAATCACCGCCAAAGAAACGGAATTCAGCAAACTCGTCTATTTTTTTCAACGAGCGCATCAATCTGCTGGCATGCAAATCTCCACTAGCCTCGCCAACTATCAGGTAATACTTCATAATTCAAAATTCATTAACCAATCATAATCCGTTACATCAATCTTAGTTGGGGTAATAGCGATGTAACCATGATTCACAGCCCACTGGTCGGTATCCGTTGCCTCCGGTTCGTCATTACGATATTCACCCACCATCCAATAATAATCATATCCATGCGGATGCGTACGATGATCCACCTCATTGATCCAGGAGCCATGAGTCATCCGGCAACCCTTGAAACCCTTGAACGGAGGCAAAGCCGGGAAGTTGACATTCAGACAGGTATATTCTGGCAATCCCTTCTCCAGCACCATCTTAACAACCTTCAGTACCCCATCGCGCAAAGGAGTGAGATCAGCATTTTCATCATAATTGCAACTGCTGAAGGCTATGCTTGGAATATGCTGCATACAGCCCTCCTTAGCTACACCCATAGTTCCCGAATAATGATTATTCACGCTCGAATTGTCACCATGATTGATACCGCCGATAATCAGATCAGGCTTGCGATCTGCAAGAAACTGATCCAACGCCAGTTTCACACAGTCAACCGGTGTGCCGCTACATGACCAAACCTCAACATCATTCCCCATATTGTGGCGACGCTTCAGGCGCAAGGGAGTAGTAGCCGAGAAGGCACAGGCGAATCCCGAACGGGCACTTTCCGGTGCTACAACCAGCAGGTCGCACCAGTCTTTCAGAAAGTTCACCAGGGTCTTGATTCCATTGGCATGATAGCCATCATCATTCGAAATTAATACTAACGGTTTCTTATTTTCCATAAAAATATCTTTCTTTTTGGTGCAAAAGTACGAAAAAACCTTTAAAGATAGCGACTTTCTCACAATATTTTTGTATCTTTGCCGAAAATTTACTAAGAAAATGGGAAAAATCATCGCATTAGCTAACCAAAAAGGCGGTGTAGGAAAGACTACTACCACCATTAACTTGGCAGCATCGCTTGCCACGCTAGAGAAAACTGTACTCGTAGTGGACGCCGACCCACAGGCAAACGCTTCCAGTGGATTGGGCGTGGACATCAGCGAGGTAGACTGCTCGCTCTACGAATGCATCATCGACCATGCAGACGTGCGCGATGCCATCTACACCACCGACATTGATGGACTCGACATCATTCCTAGTCATATCGACCTGGTAGGTGCCGAGATAGAGATGCTGAATCTCAAAAATCGCGAAAAGGTGATTAAGACATTACTGCAGCCTATCCGTGACGAATACGACTACATCCTGATAGACTGTTCGCCTTCGCTCGGCCTCATCACCGTCAATTCGTTGACGGCAGCTGACAGTGTCATCATCCCAGTCCAATGTGAATATTTCGCTCTTGAAGGTATCAGCAAATTACTCAACACCATCAAGATCATCAAGAGCAAGCTGAATCCGAAACTCGAGATAGAAGGTTTCCTGCTCACTATGTATGATAGTCGTCTACGCCTTGCCAACCAGATATACGACGAGGTGAAACGCCACTTCCAGGAATTGGTGTTCAAGACCGTTATCCAGCGCAACGTGAAGCTGAGCGAGAGTCCGAGCCATGGTCTCCCAGTTATCCTTTACGATGCAGAAAGCAATGGAGCCAAGAACCATCTGGCCTTGGCAAAAGAGATTATCAACAAGAATAGTTAAGATTTGGAAATTGAACCCTTTTAGAAAGTTCAATGTTCAAAATTAAAAGTAAAAAAATGGCAGTACACAAGAAATACAACAACGGTACAAAGAGCAACGCTTTAGGACGCGGACTCGATGCCCTCATCTCTACCGAGGGAGTGCGCACCCAGGGCAGCAGTACCATCAATGAAATTCCTCTCGACCAGATTGAGGCGAATCCCAATCAGCCACGCCGGGAGTTTGACGACGAAGCCCTACATGAGCTCGCCGAAAGCATCAAGGCCATAGGCATCATCCAGCCTATCACCTTAAGACAGGTTTCAGAAAACAGATTCCAGATTATCGCCGGTGAACGCCGCTGGCGCGCTTCACAACTTGCGGGGCTGACAGCTATCCCTGCATACATCCGCACCATCAGCGATGAGAACGTAATGGAAATGGCGCTCGTAGAGAATATCCAGCGCCAAGACCTCAACGCCATAGAAATAGCACTCGCCTACGAACACCTTCTGGAAAACGAGGGTATGACACAGGAGAAAATTTCAGAACGTGTGGGCAAGAGCCGTGCAGCTATCGCCAACTATCTGCGACTGCTCAAACTTCCTGCCCAGGTGCAGATGGCACTACAGAAGAAAGAAATCGACATGGGTCATTGCCGTGCCCTACTGGCCCTCGACTCACCTTCACTGCAAATAAAGTTGTTCAAGGAGATACAGAAGAACGGCTACTCAGTAAGAAAGGTTGAAGAGATGGTACAGCGACTCAAGAGTGGAGAAGACATCGAGAGCGGTAAGAAAACCATCACGGCTAAGGCTCAGATGCCTGAGGAATTTACACAACTCAAAAACCGCCTGTCACAGTTTCTCAATACCAAAGTGCAATTCACCTGCTCTGCTAAGGGCAAGGGAAAAATCAGCATTCCATTCGCCAACGAAGAGGAGCTGGAGCACATCATGAATGTTTTCGATCAGTTAAAGCAAGAATAAAAGTGAAACTCAGTATATCACAAATCTGTTTGGCAACCCTTCTGCTCCTGGCACCAATGGGCGCACAGGCACAGAAGTCGAAACAAAAAAAACAAGTGACCGATGTGCCAACCATTGCATCAGCCGACTCGGCAAAAATAGCCATAGACTCGATGCTTACCGCACAAGACAGCAGCAAACTGGCAAGCCTCACCCAACCAACAAAGCCTGTACGCAAAAAGCGCAACTGGGCAACTTGGCGACCTGATACCAAGCGTGCCATGTGGTTGGCACTTGTATTACCTGGTGCCGGACAGATATACAATCGCAAATATTGGAAACTGCCTTTCATCTATGGCGGTTTCGTAGGCTGTACATACGCCATCACCTGGAACAACCAGATGTATCACGACTATTCGCAAGCCTACATGGATATTATGGACGATGACCCCAACACCCAGAGCTACAATCAGTTTCTGCACTTGGGCGCCCAAATCAACGAATCGAACATAGAACGCTATAAGGAAATCTTCCGCAAGCGAAAAGATAAATATCGCCGTTGGAGAGACTTGGGAACCTTCGTCATGATAGGCATCTATGCCTTCTCAGTGATTGATGCCTACGTAGATGCATCGCTCTCGGAATTTGACATCTCCGATGATCTCTCGCTCAGAATAGAGCCTACCATGCTGAATAACGGCAACAAGACTGCCAATCCGCTGCGGTCTGGAAGCCTCGGCGTAAGTTGCTCACTCACATTTTAATGCGTGAGGAGTTAGAATACACCTATATATATTATAACGCAAAATAGAAATTAGAAACATAGACGAGATAAAACATCAATATGAAGAAAATACTAGTCATGGCAGCAGCGATGCTGTTCAGCTTACAAGGCATTCATGCCCAAACCGACGTTACAGAAGAAACAGATAGCGATGATATCATCACCGTTACCGACAAAGACGGAAAGCAAGAGGAAATCGAAGTACCAGAGGGAATGGAAGATAACCTCGACAGCCTGCTCCACCTTTACAATGCACAGACTTACATGATGGCAGATACAACCTGCAAATACCGCGATGTAAACCCTGTCTTCGAGAAGGAAGTGTATATCGACCGTCTGAAGAGAATGCCTACCATCATCGAAATGCCATACAATGAGGTAGTACAGAAATTCATAGACCGATACAGCGGCAAACTACGCCGTTCGGTAAGCTTTATGTTGGGAGCAAGTAACTTCTACATGCCTATCTTCGAAGAGGCATTAGAGGCTTACAACCTGCCACTGGAACTGAAATATCTGCCAGTTATTGAATCGGCACTCAACCCTAAAGCAGTATCACGCGTTGGTGCCACAGGTTTATGGCAGTTTATGCTGCCTACCGGCAAGCGATATGGACTGGAGGTAAACTCACTCATCGATGAACGCCGCGACCCGGTAAAAGCATCCTATGCAGCCGCTCACTATCTGAGCGACCTGTACAAAATATTCGACGATTGGAGCCTCGTGATTGCAGCTTACAACTGCGGTCCAACCAATGTCAACAAGGCCATCCATCGTGCAAAAGGCAACGCCGACTACTGGAACATCTATCCATATCTGCCAAAGGAAACACGTGGATATGTACCAGCTTTCATCGCTGCCAACTACATCATGAACTACTACTGCGATCATAACATCTGCCCTATGGTAAGCGAACTGCCAGTAAAGACAGACACTATCGTAGTATCAAAAGATATCCACCTGGAGCAGATTTCCAAAGTGCTGAACATCAACATCGAGCACCTGCGCAATCTGAATCCACAGTATCGTCATGATATCATCAACGGATTGAACCATCCGATGGTATTGCGTCTTCCATCTACCCTCATCGGTAGTTTCATCGACCAGCAGGACAGCATCTGTGCTTACAGAGCCGATGAACTCTTCCTGAAGCGCGCTACAGTAGATGTCAACGATGCACAGCCTACCTATAGCCGCCCACGAAGCAGCTACAGTCGCCACAGCGCTTCTTCACGCAGCAAGAAGAGCAGCAAGAAGAGCAGCAAGCGAGATAGAAACAGGAAACAAGGCAACAAGAGTGTAACCATCAAGAATGGTGATACCCTTTCTGAAATAGCAGCACGCCACGGAACAACCGTTAAGAAACTGCGCAAACTGAACGGCATCAAGGGTAACAGTATCCGTGCCGGAAAGAAAATCAAAGTGAAATAAAAGAACTACGTCCGCTGTAGTTTTTTCAGTCTAATTAAGAACATTATTTATTGGAGGGACCCACTATGGATGACCAGAACTTGAAAGACCTCGAAAGAGAGCAGGCTGATAACCAGTTGATTGGCGATGCCTTTCAACACCTGCTTGACACCTACCTGAGTTCGCGACACCGCAAGAAGGTAGATATAGTGACCAAGGCATTCAACTTCGCCCGACAGGCGCACAAAGGTGTGCGCCGCCTTTCGGGCGAACCATATATCATGCACCCTATCGCAGTGGCTCAGATAGCCTGCGAGGAGATGGGGCTCGGCTCAACGAGCATCTGTGCCGCACTGCTTCATGATGTGGTAGAAGATACCGACTACACAGTAGAAGATATCTCAAACATCTTTGGAGCCAAGGTGGCACAAATCGTTGATGGACTCACCAAGATCAGTGGTGGAATCTTCGGCGATAAGGCATCAGCACAGGCAGAAAACTTCAAAAAACTGTTGCTCACTATGAGCGATGACATCCGTGTTATCCTTATCAAGATTTGCGACCGCCTGCACAACATGCGCACGCTGGAATCGCAACCAGCCAACAAACAATATAAGATTGCGGGCGAAACCTTGTATATTTATGCACCTCTCGCCAACCGATTGGGCTTGAACAAAATCAAGACCGAACTCGAAGACCTCAGCTTCCGCTACGACCATCCACAGGAGTATGCCAACATAGAGCATAAACTTGCCGATACCGAATCGCAGCGCGATACCCTCTTCGAGAGTTTTACTGCACCTATCCGCGAAGAACTCGACAAGTTAGGCGTAGAATACAAGATTAAAGCACGTGTGAAGAGCCCTTATTCTATTTGGAACAAGATGCAGAACAAGCACGTTACCTTCGATGAGATTTACGACATTCTTGCTGTGCGCATCATCTTTACGCCAAAGGTGAGAGCAAACGAAGTAAACGAATGCTTCAATATCTACGTAGCCATCAGCAAAATCTACAAGAGCCATCCAGACCGTCTGCGCGACTGGTTGAACCATCCGAAAGCAAACGGTTATCAGGCACTCCACGTTACCCTGATGAGTAAGCAGGGAAGATGGATAGAAGTGCAGATTCGTTCAGACCGTATGGACGAGGTAGCAGAAAAGGGGTTTGCTGCCCACTGGAAATACAAAGAAGGAAACGAAGGTGAATATACAGAAGATGAGAACGAACTGAACGACTGGCTCAGCACCATCAAGGAGATTCTGGACGATCCGCAGCCGGATGCCATGGACTTCCTCGATGCTATCAAGCTGAACCTCTATGCTTCAGAAATCTTCGTCTTCACACCAAAGGGAGAAATCAAGACGATGCCGGCAGGCTGTACTGCCCTCGACTTCGCCTTCCAGATTCATACTTTCCTGGGCAGCCACTGCATTGGAGCCAAGGTAAACCATAAGCTGGTTCCGCTGAGCCATAAGCTGCAAAGTGGCGACCAGGTTGAGATTCTTACTTCCAAGAGCCAGCATGTACAGGAAGAATGGGTAAACTTCGTCAGTTCGGCCAAGGCAAAGAGCAAGATTCTTGCCATCCTGCGCCGCGATTCACGAGAGGTTCAGAAGAAGGGAGAAAACATACTCACCGAATGGCTCAAGAAGAACAGCATCGAGATGAGTGCGTCGGTGGTAGACCGCCTATGCGATTTTCATAATATCCAGAAGCCTGAAACCCTCTTTCAGTCATTGGGAGACCATCAGATTATCCTAGGTGATAAAGATTTCGATGAGTTGCAGGGCAAGCCTAAGAAACAGCAGGTCAGCAGCTGGCGCAATTATATCCCATTCCTGGGCAAGAGCAAGGAGAAGGCTCAAGAAAAAGGCATCGTGAAGCCTCAGGATCTTTTCGTGGTGGGCAAAGACTTCAACAAGAAGAAGCCACTCATCCTGACCGAGGAGAATATCAACCAGTTTATCTTCCCTAGCTGCTGCCATGCGATTCCTGGCGATGACGTTATGGGCTTTATCGACAACAAGAACCGCATCGAAATACATAAGCGCTCTTGCAGCATAGCAGCCAAACTGAAGTCCAGTTTCGGCAACCGCATCGTAGATGCCAAATGGGATATGCACAAGCAGATACTCTTCGATGCAACCATCGAAATCAAGGGTATCGACCGTAAGGGCATGCTGCTGGATGTAAGTAAAGTGATTAGTGACCAGTTAGGCATCAATATCCACAAGATAACAATCAGTAGTGATAACGGTATCTTCGACGGAACCATCGAACTCCGTGTTCACGACCGCGAAGAAGTTAAGACCATTATGAACCAACTCCGAAATATTGATGATTTGCAGGAAGTACAGAGAATCCTGTAACTTAGGAGTTTATGATAATAAAGAAAAGATAAATAAT
>JAJXBQ010000355.1:0-2053 GCA_021640525.1 Segatella copri | reverse complement strand
ACTATAGTAGTGTTAAGCTTGAACATTGAAAATTGAATATCTATATCAAATAGTAACAAGAAAATAAACCGAAACGCTGTAAATATTTAAAGAGTTTAGGTCGCAAGACCAAAAATAAGGTTAAGTTAATAAGGGCGCACGGTGGATGCCTTGGCACTAGAAGCCGAAGAAGGACGTGACAAACGACGAAATGCTTTGGGGAGCTGTAAGTAAGCGACGATCCAGAGATGTCCGAATGGGGGAACCCACTAGCTAATGGCTAGTACTCCTATCTGTTAAGGATAGGTAGAGGAAGACGCAGTGAACTGAAACATCTAAGTAGCTGCAGGAAGAGAAAGCAAAAGCGATTGCCTTAGTAGCGGCGAGCGAAACGGCAAGAGGGCAAACCGAAGAGTTTACTCTTCGGGGTTGTAGGACTGCAACGTGGACTTAAAGATTATAGAAGAACTACCTGGGAAGGTAGGCCAAAGAGAGTAATAGCCTCGTATTCGAAATAGTCTTTATACCTAGCAGTATCCTGAGTACGGCGAGACACGAGAAATCTCGTCGGAATCTGGGAGGACCATCTCCCAACCCTAAATACTCTCTAGTGACCGATAGTGAACCAGTACCGTGAGGGAAAGGTGAAAAGCACCCCGGGAGGGGAGTGAAATAGAACCTGAAACCGTGTGCCTACAACAAGTTCGAGCCCGTTAATGGGTGAGAGCGTGCCTTTTGTAGAATGAACCGGCGAGTTACGATATGATGCGAGGTTAAGTTGAAGAGACGGAGCCGTAGGGAAACCGAGTCTGAATAGGGCGCATTAGTATTATGTCGTAGACCCGAAACCATGTGACCTACCCATGAGCAGGTTGAAGGTGAGGTAAAACTCACTGGAGGACCGAACCAGGGCACGTTGAAAAGTGCTTGGATGACTTGTGGGTAGCGGAGAAATTCCAAACGAACTTGGAGATAGCTGGTTCTCTCCGAAATAGCTTTAGGGCTAGCGTCGATGTTAAGTCTCTTGGAGGTAGAGCACTGTTTGGGTGAGGGGTCCATCCCGGATTACCAATCTCAGATAAACTCCGAATGCCAACGAGATATAATCGGCAGTCAGACTGCGAGTGCTAAGATCCGTAGTCGAAAGGGAAACAGCCCAGACCACCAGCTAAGGTCCCAAAATATATGTTAAGTGGAAAAGGATGTGGGGTTGCACAGACAACTAGGATGTTAGCTTAGAAGCAGCTATTCATTCAAAGAGTGCGTAATAGCTCACTAGTCGAGTGACCCTGCGCCGAAAATGTACCGGGGCTAAAACATATTACCGAAGCTGTGGATACCTTTATAGGTATGGTAGGAGAGCGTTCTATGTGCGAAGAAGGTGTACCGTGAGGAGTGCTGGAGCGCATAGAAGTGAGAATGCCGGTATGAGTAGCGAAAGACAGGTGAGAATCCTGTCCACCGTAAGACTAAGGTTTCCAGGGGAAGGCTCGTCCGCCCTGGGTTAGTCGGGACCTAAGGAGAGACCGAAAGGTGTATCCGATGGACAACAGGTTGATATTCCTGTACTAGAGTATGTAGTGATGGAGGGACGCAGTAGGCTAACTAAAGCAGACGACTGGAAGAGTCTGTCTAAGCAGTGAGGCGTGGTATGAGTCAAATGCTTATACCTGTAACATTGAGCTGTGATGGGGAGCGAAGTTTAGTAGCGAAGTTAGTGATGTCACACTGCCAAGAAAAGCTTCTAGCGATGTATCATACTCTACCCGTACCGCAAACCGACACAGGTAGTCGAGGCGAGTAGCCTCAGGTGAGCGAGAGAACTCTCGTTAAGGAACTCGGCAAAATGACCCCGTAACTTCGGGAGAAGGGGTGCTGATTTAGGTCAGCCGCAGTGAATAGGCCCAAGCAACTGTTTATCAAAAACACAGCTCTCTGCTAAATCGTAAGATGATGTATAGGGGGTGACGCCTGCCCGGTGCTGGAAGGTTAAGAGGAGTGCTTAGCGTAAGCGAAGGTATGAATTGAAGCCCCAGTAAACGGCGGCCGTAACTATAACGGTCCTAAGGTAGCG
>JAJXBQ010000088.1:8885-12479 GCA_021640525.1 Segatella copri | reverse complement strand
GCTTATCTTATGCAAAGATACAACAAAAAGTTGAAAATCAGTAATAATTAAAGCAAAATAGTTGAAAATGACTGAATTATGTCGGTGGATGGGGCTTTCCATAAAGACATCAGAAGACAGAAAAATGCCAGTCTAAGACAGACTTTCGTTACTATAACGTTACTGTTTTTTGATGATAATGAATGGGCGAAAATCACAGAATTAAGAGGCAAAAGTATCTAATAATTAGAAGATTGCCAAGAAAACTCGGAAGATTCTTTTATGCATGATTCTAATGCTTTGATTCGCTTGGATTTGCAAATGGGATAATGACTCTGTACATAGTATTTTTGCAAACAGTTAAAAAAGTAGAAAGTTATGAGCAGATCAACATTCAGAGTATTATTCTATCTGAAGCGTAATGCGCCAAAGAAGAACGGACTGATTCCAGTCATGTGCCGTATTACGGTAAACGGCAAGATTTCACAGTTCAGCTGTAAGTTGGACGTGGATGAGAAAATGTGGAGCGTGGAACTTGGTCGCATGAGTGGCCGAAGCATCGTTGCGCAAGAGACCAACCGAAAGCTGGACAAGATTCTTGTCGGCATCAATAAGGCTTATCAAGATGTATGTGATAAGGATAGCTATGTCACAGCAGAGAAAGTGCGTAATTCCTATCTTGGTATGGGGATGAACCACAAGACCCTTCTTGCAGTATTCCGTAAGCACAACGAAGACTATGCCAAGCTTGTTGGCAAGATGAAAAGCCAGCGTAGCTATTGGAAATACAGAGTGGTTTACAAGCATCTGGAGGAGTTTATCAAACAACGTTATAAGATGGAAGACATTGCGCTTAAAGAACTCACCCCTGCATTCATCACCGATTTCGAAGTTTTCTTGCGAATAGAGAAAGGTCACTGCACCAATACTGTATGGTCGTATATGATGCCTTTCAGAAGCATCATATTTATGGCTATCAACAACGGTTGGCTTGCACGTGATCCATTCTATGCCTATCACATCAGTAAGGAGGAAACAAAGCGAGGTTTCCTGACAATGGAGGAAATAACAAAGTTGATCAACGGACAGTTTACCAAAAAGAAATACGAACTTGTCCGTGACCTATTCGTTTTCTGTTGCTTCACCGGACTGAGCTGGACAGACATGCGCAATCTGACCAAGAGCAATATTCAGACCTCTTTTGATGGACATGTGTGGATTAAGACATCGCGACAAAAGACAGGCGTGGAAAGTGATATTCGGTTACTTGAAGTAGCCAAGCATATCATTGATAAATATGAAGGATTGGCAAAAGATGACCGTTTATTGCCGGTTCCTGCTTATAGCGTATGCAAATATGATATAAAGCAAGTTGCCAAACAATGTGGTATAGAGAAGAATGTGTCCTGGCACGTGGCTCGTCATAGCTTTGCTACCTCGGTCTGTCTCTCCAATGGCGTGCCTATTGAGACACTCTCCAAGATGATGGGACACACAAGCATCAGAAGTACGCAAATCTATGCCAAGATAACCGCTCAGAAGTTGAGTGACGATATGGAAAAATTGTCACAGCGCATACAATCTGTCGAAAATATCATTTGTCAAACCATCTAATTTAATCAGCAGTATGAAAAGAAACATTATAAAGGTGAGCGACTACTCTGTCACGCTCACTGGCAATAATATCTGGATGACATATTGGGAGATAGCAGAAGCATTCAATGTCATCCCTGCTTCGGTGAACAGGACAATAAAAAGAATGTTCAAAGAAAATGTCTTTTCTGAGTGTGAACATAGCAAATATATCCGATTGTCAAACGGCAACCATGCCTATGTTTACAGTCTTGATGTAGTGATAGCCATTTCTTTCAAATACAGAACCCATTATACTAATGTGTTCAGAAAATGGCTGACAGACAAAGTAAAGGAGCAGCATCCTCCAGTATTCATCAGTTTTCAGACAAAAGATCTGTATGGTTGCTGATTGTATACTGACAACAGTATAATAGAGAAAAGCGGATTGCCTTCCTAAATAAGGAAGCAGTCCGCTTTTCCCAGTTACTGTTCATTTTGGTGGTTTCTGTAATTACTTTCCAACAGAGCCTGAATGTCGGATTCCCGATACAGTACTTTACCCCCAATGATAAAATAAGGTAAGATAGCAGCATGTCGGTATTCCTGCAAGGTCCGCTTGCTGATGTGCAGACGGGCTGCAACTTCCCTGTCTGTCAGATACATCTCGCCGTTCAACGGGAAATGACTGCATTCAGCTAGCTTGTCAGCCTTCCTCATGCTTTGTCGAATTGTTTTCAATACTTCGACAATAATCTCGTGGTCTTCATTCAATACTGTCTGTATCATACGCAGTCCCCCTCTATTGTGCCTGCACCATGCAATATGAAGTCCTCCACATCAGCAGGCTTGTAATAGAACTTTCTTCCAATCTGAGTGCATGGAAGCAAATCCTTGTCACGCAGACTCTGTAGGGATCGTTTGCTAAGGTTCAGAGCCTTACAGACGTCTTCAGAATCCATCCACTTAGCCAGACTTCTGTCTTTAGATTTCTCCATTAGGAAGTCCACCTTTCTCGTCAATGCCTTCACACTCTCCAGAAGCAAATCGAAGGTCTTTCTTTCAATGATTACTATATCCATATTTGTATACTTGTTGATTAACGAGCGCAAAGGTAAATCAGAATCTTGTGATATGGATTAAAACACGGCAATCGTGTTGCTTGTGTCGCCTTAGAAGGACACTCAGAGACAAATTCAATAAAAATCTCACGGTAGTAACGCGTAAGTACCGTGCCCGATAAATTCCTTTGCCGTACTTTTGCAGCGAACAAATACAAAATGCGTATGGAAATCATAACAATAGACAGCTTGGCGTTCAAGGAACTGACTGGGCAAATAAGAGAGATTGCTGCGTACGTAAGAAAATATGGTACAGCAATCAAAGAAGAGGACAACTCAGGAAAGGAGTACCTTACCAGTGCAGAGGTCTGCGAGATGCTTCATATCAGCAGCCGCACCCTACAGCGCATGAGGGATGCCAAAGTTATAAGCTTTACTTTCGTAGGCAATGCGTGCCGTTTCAGACGGTCAGATATAGAGAAATACCTCAAGGAAAGAGGAACAACATAAAAAATGGAGAAATATGGATACACTTGACAGAACAACATTTGAGAATGGTATGAGACAGCTTATGCAGAGACTTGACAAGCATGAGGCAGTTCTCAATGTCATCAACGAGTCTGGAAGGGATATGATGCAGACCATCCCTAAACTTGAAGATGAACTGCTTGACAACCAAGACCTGTGTCTCATGCTCCATGTGAGCAAGCGTACATTGCAGCGATACCGTAGTTGCGGAATGATCCCTTATCGACTATTGAAGCGTAAGCCGTACTACAAACGCTCCGATGTGGAGGATTTTATCAGAACGTATGCAAGGGAAATAAAGAAAGAAAACGACGGGAACAGAAAAGCCCGCATTTATGTATAACAATTAAAAATTTACAATTATGGTACAAAAGAAAAAGAGTGATGAACAGGACGTGCTGGTAGTCCGTGACGAAAAGACGGGCGAGATCAGCGTCGTCGCCGGACTCAGCAG
>JAJXBQ010000088.1:3286-8785 GCA_021640525.1 Segatella copri | reverse complement strand
CTCCAATTATGAGAAAGAGGCAAAGCAATCGGAAGGTCAGGCGAAAGAAACCGCATCATCGGACGATGCGTCCAAGACGCAAGCTAACACAGAAAAAGAGAATGTATCATCTGAACAAACCAACGAAAAAGAGAACGACATGGAACAGAAACCAGAACAGACCGCAACCGAACAGCAGGCACAGACCGCTCCGGGTGTAAAGCAGAACCTCATTAGTGGTAACGATGTGAACCTGCAGGAACTTGGTGCCAAATATGGCATAGACTTCAACAGTATGAATGAGAAGGATATGAAAGCCCTGCTCAACTACGGCAAGACGGGGCTTGTGATTGTGAAGCCGACCTTCGGTGGTGAACAGATAGAGATACAGGCCCGTCTGTCATTCCGCAAGGACGATAACGACCAGTTGCAACTCGTGCCGCATTTCGTGCGCAACGAGCCTAAACTCGATGTCGCTTACAAAGGCTATACCTTCACTCCAGAGGACAAGAAGAACCTGTTGCAGAACGGTAACCTCGGAAAGGTTGTGGATTTCCCCGACAAGAATACAGGTGAGCTGCGTCCTCATTTCATCAGTATCGACCGTCTCACCAATGAGATTGTTGACATCCCTACCAACAAGGTGCGCATACCCGATACCATCGGCAAGACACCTATTACCAAGGACGACAAGAGAGTGCTCTACTCAGGTATTCCGCTTCGCAAGGAGATTGAGCTTGCCAACGGGCGCAAGTTTACACCGCTGTTGCAGGTGAATGTGGAACAGCGTGGCGTGGAGTTCGTGCCTGGCAGCACAAGACAGGCGCAAGGTCAGAAACAAAATGGAGACAAGAAGCAGACCGCTGACAAGCAGGAGCAGAAGGCAGAAGGTGATGCGGGCGGTCAGAAGAAGCAGCAAGATCCCAACCACTGGCTCAATGAGGACGGAACCATCCGCCGACTCAACACCTATTTCAAGAAGGAACTGACCGAGCAGCAGAAGGACGACTATGTGGCAGGCAAGACCATCGAGATCAAGGAAGTGCCCAACAAGAACGGCAGCGGTACCTATACCGCCTACGTAAAGTTCGATTTCGACAAGATGCAGCCTCGTTCCTACCGCAACAATCCAGACCTCAAACAGGCAAAGGAACAGATTCCGACCAACGAGAACAAGGTACAAGTCGCCGTCAACGAGCAGGGCAAGACCCATGAGGCGACCAAGCACACCAAGGATCCGCTGAGTCCGGGACAGTCTGCGCCAAAGAACGAAAAGCAGCAGAAGGAACAGAACGCCGAGGAACAGAAGCCAAAGAGAAAGGCAAGAAGCGTGAAGATGTAGTTGCCGCCACTTGATCCACAGAGTTAATCATCCATCATAACAACCGACATCTGCGACCGTCTATCCCACGGTTGCGGATGTCACAAAAACAACAGACAATGAAGACAATCATCGCAGAGAAACCAAGCGTAGCCAAGGAAATCGCCCACATTGTAGGAGCTGACAAGCGTGAGGAAGGCTATATGCAGGGCAATGGCTATTATGTGACATGGGCATTCGGACATTTAGTGCAGCCAGCCATGCCGGAAACCTACGGCATGAAGGGATTCCATGCGGAGAATCTGCCTGTGATTCCCGACCCGTTCGTTCTTGTTCCCCGACAAGTCAAGACAGAGAACGGCTACAAACCAGATGCAGGTGTGCTTGCCCAGATTAAAATTATCGGCAAGCTGTTTGACAGCAGTGAGCGCATCATCGTAGCAACCGATGCCGGACGTGAGGGAGAGTTGATTTTCCGATACCTCTATGTGTATCTCGGTTGCCAGAAACCTTTCGACCGTCTCTGGATCAGTTCGCTTACGGACACCGCCATCCGTGAGGGACTTCTGAACCTCAGGGACGGCAAGGAGTATGACAATCTCTATCATGCTGCCAAGGCACGAAGTGAGGCAGACTGGCTCGTCGGCATCAACGGCACACAAGCCCTGACGATAGCCGCAGGACGTGGCACCTATTCCGTAGGTCGTGTGCAGACTCCGACCCTTGGCATGGTGTGCGAACGCTATTGGGAACACAAGCGTTTCGAGTCGAAACCGTTCTGGCAGGTACACTTCGGTGTGGTTGATGCAGACAGTGGCAATATACTGAAGTTCACATCTGCCAACCGATGGACAGACAAAGCTACCGCAACCGATATATATAATAAGGTGAAAGAAACAGGTTCTGTCATCATCACAAAGGTCGCAACCAAGCGAAAGGTGGAGAAGGCACCGCTCCTTTACGACCTCACCACCTTGCAGAAAGAAGCCAACTCCCAGCATGGCTTCACGGCAGAGCATACACTCTCCATCGCCCAGAAACTCTACGAGGCAAAGTTCATCACCTATCCAAGAACATCAAGCCGCTATATTTCGGATGATGTATTTGCCACCCTCCCCAAACTCTTTAAGAATCTGGAGAATCATTCGGAATATGGAGAGAAAGTGAAACTCTTGCCTGGCAGTGAGGACTACAGCAAGAACTGCGTGAATGCCGCCAAGGTGACCGATCACCATGCCCTGCTCATCACAGAAAATGCAGCCATTGGTCTTTTCAAGGACGAGAAAACCGTTTATGACATGATATTGTGCCGGATGATAGAAGCGTTCTCGGCAGACTGCATCAAGGACATCACATCAGTATCGGCGCAAGTGGATCATGAAGTCGAATTTGGCATCAGTGGCTCCATCATCCGACAGACTGGCTGGCGAGCGTTGTCGCTCAAGGAAAAGAACAAAAGGCAGGACAAGGATGCAGACGCAACAGACAATGAGGTCAAGGAGCAAGTCATTCCCAACTGGCAAGAAGGACAGCATGTCACTCTTTCTGGCTGCACCATCACGGAGGGCAAGACCAAACCAAAGCCATTGCATACGGAATCCACATTGCTTGCTGCTATGGAGACCGCAGGCAAAGAGATAGAAGATGATACGATGCGCCAGGCAATGAAGGACAGCGGTATAGGTACACCAGCTACACGTGCCGCCATCATCGAAACCCTGCTCAAACGAGAGTATATGGTGCGCCAGCAGAAGAAACTTGTGCCGACGGAAAAAGGACTCGCCCTACATTCCGTGGTGAAGAACATGGCGATTGCCAATGTGGAGATGACAGGCAAATGGGAGGCGGAACTTGCCAAGATTGAACGAGGTGAAGCAAGTGCAGACGGGTTCACCCATAGTATCGAAGGCTATACCCGTGAAATCACTGCGGAATTGTTAGGTTGTGACAGACTTTTCAGCCACAAGGATTCCGGCTGCCAGTGTCCTAAATGCAAGCAAGGTACCATGCAGTTCTTCGGAAAGGTAGTAAGATGCAGCAACAAGGAGTGCGGTATGCCAGTGTTCAAGCAGGTAGCAGGAAAGTTGCTCACTGATTCCGACATCACCGACTTGCTTACCAAGGGCAAGACCAGAACGCTCAATGGTTTCACCAGCAGACAAGGCAAATCATTCTCCGCAGCCATAGCCTTTGACGAGAATTTCAACACGAAATTCGTCTTTGCAGAGCGCAAAACAGCAGAAAAGCGAGGAAATGTGAAGAGATACAAGAAATAGTTTGTACCTTTGCCACCGAAACATGGTTCATAAATGGTGTCTTTATTCAGGATGCTTTTATTTACTGTGGATTAAGTGGCGGCACTCGGAGGGATACCGAGTGCCTTTTTCTTGCTTTCAACAAACATCAACCGCCATCCACGGTTTATTATTCATCACTTAATCCATTCAACAGACAAATGAACAGAAAGAAACAGGCACAGACAGAGTTGTCCTATTACGGACTGTATCTCTTGAACCATCTCAGAGAGAACCGTTTTCCACAAGCCAGCGATGCGGACTTTATCCGCGAACGTGCAGACCATGCCGCAGAAGTATATGAGCAGGCACGGCGTGATGCCCTCTTTGCCGATGCGGCACAAGAGCTTGCCATGTCAGCATTGCTGAAAGGTCTCCGCTTTTCCAAGTACAGCATCCTGTATGATGTTGTTGACAGTGAGTTTCCCCTGGAGGTAGCAGTAGAAGATCAGGAAGCGTTTGTCAAGCACCTCCTGCCTTTGGTTGACAACGTGTATTCCATTTACGACCTCACCGATGACGATTTTGCCCAGTCACCGGACTACGACCAGCTCTACACAGAGTTGACGGGAGCCGTAGCCCTTTTCATAGAGTCAAATGGCGTACAATAGAAAACAACGGCTGAACGACAATATCAAGGCGATAGAGACGGCATTCATCCTTGACAGGGAACAGCGCACGCCGACCGCCCGTGAGCGTCTCCTTCTGGAGCGTTACTGCGGATTCGGGGGATTGAAGTGCATCCTGAACCCTGCCAGGGAACTGGCGGATGCCGTCCATTGGGCAAAGTCAGACCTTGAATTGTTTGCTCCAACCGTGGAGCTGCATAGACTTATCCGTGAAAACAGCAAGAATGAAAGCGAGTACAAACAGTTGATGGACAGTCTGAAACAGTCCGTCCTCACGGCATTCTACACGCCGTCAGCCGTTACGGAGGCTCTGACGGATGTGTTGAAAGAGCATCAGGTCATCCCCGAAAAGGTGCTTGAACCATCGGCAGGCATCGGTGCCTTTGTCGATTCCGTCTTGGATAACAATCCCAAGACAGACATTATGGCATTTGAAAAAGACCTGCTTACGGGAAAGATACTCCGCCATCTGCACCCGGAGCAGAAAGTGCGCATAGAGGGATTCGAGAAGATAGAAAAGCCTTTCAATGACTACTTCGACCTCGCCATCTCAAATATTCCCTTTGGCGATGTTGCCGTATTTGATCCGTCCTATACAGCCATGAAAGGCATGAGGGCACTTGTCACCAGACGCATACACAACTACTTCTTTGTCAAGGCTCTTGATACGGTAAGGGACGGCGGGTTGGTTGCCTTCATCACCTCACAAGGCGTATTGAATGCCAAAAACAACAGTGCCGCGCGTTTTATGATGCTCTATCATGCTGATCTCGTGTCAGCGATTCGTCTTCCCAACAACCTGTTCACGGAAAATGCCAATACGGAAGTGGGCAGTGACCTCATCATTCTGCAGAAAAATACCCAAAAGGAGTCG
This sequence comes from Segatella copri, assembly GCA_021640525.1. Classification (GTDB taxonomy): domain Bacteria; phylum Bacteroidota; class Bacteroidia; order Bacteroidales; family Bacteroidaceae; genus Prevotella; species Prevotella copri_S. Next base: position 3,688 of record JAJXBQ010000088.1, on the reverse strand, counting down.
CAGCGAGGAGACGACAACCTGCTTGACACTGTCTATAATGACGAGAACCGCATTCCGACAAACAACTACTTTCTGGAGCATCCGGAACGCATTATCCATACAACAGCAAAGTTGGATACTGACCCGTTCGGAAAACCTGCAATGATATACACGCATGAGGATGGTGTGGAAGGCATTGCAGAGGATTTGCGAAAGATGCTCCATGAAGACTTTAAGAAGAACCTCAATTTGAACCGATACTTGGGGATAGAGGAAACAAAGGCTGAGGAAGTTAAGGAGGTTGAAGAAACAGAAAAGATAGAAAAAACAGAGAAGATGAAGCCTTCCATTGAGGAAAAGCAGAACGATACGGTAGTATCCTTGCAAAAGCAGGAAAAGCCTACTGATGATGCAGAGCTATCC
>JAJXBQ010000088.1:0-3186 GCA_021640525.1 Segatella copri | reverse complement strand
CCTTCGTTGACAGATGCAAAAGAGCAGGAAACAGCACAGGAGACAAAACCAATCCTGCCTGGGGATGAGCCATACGCAAGCATCTCTTGGGAAGAGAATCCGCCAATCAACGGCTTTTACGAGATGATGATGACCATGGCTCCCGAAGACAGGGTGCTGCTGCGCCAAAAGGCGGAACTGCACCGTCAGGAACAACTCAAGGCTCTGGGCGTTGAAGATACGCTTGATCCGAAGTTCAAGCCGCCGATGGAACCGATAGAAGTTCTCAAAGTTCAAATCGGGCATGGACAGTCGAAAGAGAATGAGGCAAAAGAAGATTCCAAGACTCAGAGCACATTGAAAGAAACAAATCATGAGCGGGAACAACAAAAAGAGCAAGAAAGAAAGCGAGAAGAGCAGGCAAGGAAGAAAGAGGATGTTATGAAGCCCCGTCCATTTGATGAGAAACTGAAAAGTTTTCATCGTGAGGGTTCTATGGTGCTCGACTCTGCCAGAAACATCGGTGTATTGAAAGACCTTACCAAGTATGGTGCAACCTTCATGCCGTTGGATCTGAATATGGAGCAGAAAGAAAAGGCTGTCCTGTATATCGCCCTCCGTGATGCCTATCAGAAACTTTACACCTATGAAGCGGAAGAACAGACGGAAAACAAGCAGATGCGTGAGAGCCTGAATGTCTATTATGATGCTTTCTTCATCCGCTTCGGCAACCTCAATGCCAAGCAGAACGTGAAGTTCATCCTTATGGATGCCTCAGGGCGCGACATGCTGTCGTTGGAACGGGTAGAAAACGGACAGTTCACAAAGTCAGACATCTTCGACCACCCGGTCTCTTTTTCGCTTGACGAGGTCAGTCATGTCGATTCTCCAGAGGAAGCGCTCACCGCCTCGCTCAACAAGTTCGGCCGTATCGACTTGCCGTATATGACTGAATTATCGGATATGCCGGAACCGGAACTGACGGAAGCGCTTAAAGGGCGCATCTATTACAATCCGCTCATAGACGGCTACGAGATAGCCGACCGCTTCATTGCTGGCAATGTCATAGAGAAAGCGGAGCGTATAGAAGAATGGCTGAAGGAAAATCCCGACCATGCAATCGTGAGGGAGTCGTTGGAAGCCTTGAAGGCAAGCATTCCCGAACCGATAGCCTTTGAGGACCTGGACTTCAACTTCGGTGAGCGTTGGATACCTACAGGTGTGTATTCCGCTTACATGAGCCACCTCTTCAATACACAGGTCAGCATCGTCTATTCCGACAGCATGGACGAATATTCGGCAAAATGCAGTATGAAGACCATGGCCATCACGGATGAGTATATGGTGAAGGGATATTACCGCCACTATGACGGCATGAGTCTTCTGAAACATGCCCTGCACAACACCTGTCCCGACATGATGAAGAGCATCGGTGAGGATGAACACGGCAACGACATCAAGGTGCGTGACAGCGAGGGCATACAGCTTGCCAATGCCAAGATTGACGAAATCCGCAACGGGTTCACTGAATGGCTGGAGGAGCAGTCTGACTCCTTTAAGGATCGGCTGACCACGATGTACAACCGGAAGTTCAACTGCTTCGTGCGTCCGAAATATGACGGTTCTCACCAGACCTTCCCCGGCTTGGACTTGAAAGCCCTTGGCGGAAAGTATGGCATCAAGAGTGTGTACCCAAGTCAGAAGGACTGTGTATGGATGCTTTTGCAGAACGGCGGCGGGATATGTGACCATGAGGTCGGCACTGGAAAAACCCTCATCATGTGTATGGCTGCGCATGAGATGAAACGCCTCGGTATGGCTCACAAGCCGATGATTATCGGGCTGAAAGCCAATGTCGCGGAGATAGCTGCCACCTATCAGACAGCTTATCCCCATGCGAGGATACTCTATGCCTCGGAGAAGGATTTTTCCACCAAGAACCGTGTCAGTTTCTTCAACAACATCAAGAACAACGACTATGACTGTGTAATCATGTCGCATGACCAGTTCGGGAAGATACCGCAATCGCCAGAACTCCAACGGCAGATATTGCAGGCTGAGCTTGATACCGTGGAGGAAAACTTGGAGGTGATACGCACGCAGGGCAAGGACGTGTCGAGGGGAATGCTCAAAGGCTTGGAAAAGCGGAAGCAGAACCTGGAGGTGAAGTTGCAGAAGATAGCCTACAGCATCGAGCAGCGCACCGATGATGTGGTGGATTTCCGCATGATGGGCATCGACCACTTGTTTGTGGACGAGAGCCACCAGTTCAAGAACCTTATGTTCAACACCCGTCACGACCGTGTGGCAGGACTCGGCAACAGCGAGGGAAGCCAGAAGGCGCTCAACATGCTCTTTGCCATCCGAACCATACAGGAGCGGACAGGCAGAGACTTGGGAGCGACATTCCTGTCGGGAACAACCATCAGTAACTCACTGACTGAGCTGTATCTGCTCTTCAAATACCTGCGCCCCAAGGAACTGGAGCGTCAGGACATCCGCTGTTTCGATGCGTGGGCGGCAATCTTCGCCAAGAAAACTACCGACTTCGAGTTTAACGTCACCAACAACATCGTACAGAAGGAACGTTTCAGATACTTCATCAAGGTACCGGAGCTTGCTGCTTTCTACAACGAGATAACCGACTATCGCACGGCGGAGGCAGTAGGCGTGGACAGACCACAGAAGAACGAGATCCTTCATAACATACCACCGACACCCGAGCAGGAGGACTTCATCCAAAAGCTGATGGAGTTTGCCAAGACGGGTGATGCCACCATCCTCGGCAGACTGCCTCTGTCGGAAACGGAAGAGAAGGCAAAGATGCTCATTGCCACAGACTATGCCCGAAAGATGGCACTCGACATGCGCATGATAGACCCGACTTGTGAGGACCATCCCGACAACAAGGCGAGCCATTGTGCCAAGATGATAGCGGACTATTACAAACGCTATGACAATCACAAGGGGACGCAGTTCGTATTCTCAGATCTTGGCACATACAGACCTGGGGAATTCAACGTGTATTCTGAAATCAAGCGTAAGCTGATAGAGGATTATGGAATACCCTCGTCAGAGATTCGCTTCATTCAGGAGTGCAAGAACGAGAGGGCAAGAAAGGCGGTGATAGCAGCCATGAACGAGGGTTCGGTACGAGTATTGTTCGGCTCCACATCTATGTTAGGTACAGGCGTAAATGCACAAAAA
>JAJXBQ010000354.1:0-2067 GCA_021640525.1 Segatella copri | reverse complement strand
CTCCTTCGCACATAGAGCTTCTAATCAAAATATATTACCAGATAGACACTCGTTTATCCTTCGCTACGAACATAGGATCATGTTCTGTGATATTGAATGCTTCGTACCAGTTCTGGATATGAGGCAATGCTCCGTCCACACGCCATTTTCCTAAAGAGTGAGGATCGAGTTTGGTCAGTCGGAGAATCTCTTCCGGACGGATGTGTCCTGCCCATACATTAGCATAAGCGAGGAAGAAACGTTGTTCGGGAGTGAATCCGTCAACAACTTCCAGCGGTGCTGTTTCCATTGCTTTCTTGAAAGCTGCGAAAGAAACCTGCAAGCCACCGTGGTCGGCAATGTTCTCTCCCAAAGTAAGTTCACCGTTTGCATGTACACCGGGAGCCACTTCTATGCTGTCAAAGAAGTTAACCATCACTTGAGCACGTTCCTCGAACTTTTTAGCATCTTCTTCTGTCCACCAGTCTTTCAGGTTACCATCCTTGTCGTATTGACGACCCTGATCGTCGAATCCGTGAGTCATTTCATGGCCGATTACCACACCGATAGCACCATAGTTCATCGCATCGTCAGCGTTCATATCGAAGAACGGAGCCTGCAGGATAGCGGCTGGGAAACAGATTTCGTTGGTTGTCGGGTTATAGTAAGCGTTCACCGTCTGAGGTGTCATCAACCATTCGTCCTTGTCGACCGGCTTACCGGCTTTCGCGATCATGTCATTGAAATCCCATTGGCTGGCACGCTCGATATTTGCCCAATAAGAGTCGTCTTTGATCTCCAGAGCAGAGTAATCTTTCCATTTATCCGGGTAACCGATCTTTACATGGAAAGTAGCCAGTTTCTCTAATGCTTTCACCTTTGTCGGTTCGCTCATCCATTCCAGCGCTTTGATACGTTCGCCCAGAGAAGTCTGCAGGTTCTTCACCAATCCAACCATACGTTCTTTGGCAGCGGCAGGGAAGTATTTTTCGACATACATCTGTCCTACTACTTCACCCAAAGAGCCGTCTACAGTGCTTACCGCACGTTTCCAGCGAGGCTGCATTTCTTTCTTGCCAGACATTGTTCTACTATAGAAGTCGAAGTTTTGTGCCACGAAATCATCACTGAGGAAAGAGGCTGCGGCATCGATCAGATTCCATTGAAGATAGAACTTCTGATCTTCAAGAGGCACTGTATTAATAACATCGGCAACTTCCTTCATGGCTGCAGGCTGACCGACATTCACTTCTTTCAAGTCATTCAGTCCCGAAGTAGTGAAGTAAGCATCCCAGTTAAAAGTAGGGAAGTTCTTTTTCAGCGTTTCCATGTCCATCTTATTATAGTTGGCATGAGGATCACGCAATTCTACTTGTGAACGGGCAGCCTTGGCAAGACGTGTTTCGATGTTCATCACAGCCACCATTGCTTTCTGTGCGGTAGCTTCGTCATAGCCAGCCAACTGGAACATTTTAACGAGGTGTTCCTTATATTTATCGCGGATACTCTTTGTCTGCTCGTCATTCTCCAGATAGTAGTCACGCTGTCCCATTCCGAGACCGCCCTGATAGGTCTGAACCATGTTCATAGAGCTGTTCATATCATCCGCACTAACAAACATAGTAAAGTAAGGACGTATTCCTTTCTTCTGACTTTCGGCAATGTAGGTGTAAATCTCTTCTTTATCTTTGAGCGCATCGATAGCCGCCATTTCTTCTTTGATCGGAGCTGCTCCTTCTTTGTTCAGCTTCACGCTATCCATAGCGATGTTATAAAGATCACCCACTTTCTGGGCAGCACTGCCCGGAGCGTTGTCTTTCTTTGCAGCCAGTTCGGCAATCAGTTCTTTCAACTGTTCGCGGCTTTTCTCGTGAAGCATATCGAAAGAGCCGAAGCGTGAATACTCGTCTGTCAGCGGATGACTTTCAATCCATCCACCGCAGGCATACTGATAAAAACTTGTACCCGGCATTGCCGTGGTATCCAGATTAGCAAGGTCGATACCGGACGTTAGTACGGCCTCTTTCTTGCTATTACATCCTGTTGTCATAAGGCATACGGCAAGAATTGGTAAATACTTGGTTACTT